>CAXAGK010000330.1:0-4904 GCA_963968305.1 uncultured Rickettsiales bacterium
CCGATGGCGAGGTCCGGCGCGAGAGTTATTTCAACCGTTTCGCCAATGCGCTCGAAGGGATCGATCTCGACACGCCTGGCATCGTGCCGAGCCGAAATGGCAAGCCGACGGAAGTACCCCGCGTCGTGGGCCCGATTAGCCGGTCGCGGCCGGTTCAGGTGCGCGATGTGGAATTTCTGCGCCGTCACACGGACCGCCCGATCAAGATTACCATCCCCGGTGCTTTCACGATGGCGAAGTTGGCACTCGACGAATATTACGGCGATCAGGAATCATTGATCATGGCTTATGCGGAAGCGCTGAATGAAGAGGTGCGTGAGTTAAAAGCCGCCGGTGCCGACGTCATCCAAATTGATGAGCCCTACATGCAAGCCAATCCTAAGGAAGCGGATGCTTTCGGTGTCGCGGCAATCGACCGGGCGCTAGACGGCATCGAAGGGCCGACGGTGGTCCATCTCTGTTTTGGATACGCCTATGTGGTGGCGGATAAACCGGAGGGCTATTCCTTCCTGCCGCAGCTCGACGCCTGCGCCGCCGAGGCGATCTCTATCGAAGCGGCTCAACCAAACCTCGACCCGGTGATTCTAGAAAAACTGCCGAATAAGAAAATTTTATACGGTGTGATCAATCTCGGTACTCAAGAAGTTGAGACGGTGGAGCTGGTGGCGAACCGGTTGCGAGGTGCGCTCGCGCATATCTCCGCTGACCGGCTGATCGCTGCGCCCGATTGCGGTATGAAATATTTGCCACGCGATGTGGCGTTTGGAAAATTAAATGCGCTGGTCGAGGGCGCCGCAATGGTAAGAGACGAGTTGAACTAAGGAGCGAGATATGGGAACCGAAATGAAAATTACAGCCGCCGACGGCGGCACCTTCGCCGGATATCTATGTTTGCCGGCGGTGACGCCGGCGCCGGGAATCGTGCTGCTGCCTGAGGTCTTTAACACCAACGATCATATTCGCTCGGTTGCCAATGGATATGCCGAGGAGGGGTATATGGTTATTGCGCCCGACGTCTATTGGCGCGAGGAAGCGGGATCTTATCTACCCTATACCGACGAGGGTCGGGCCAAGGCGCAATCCCTGCGCGCGGCGATGGGCACGGATCAATTCGCCAGCGATCTCGGCGATACTGTTGCCGCGCTCCGCGGCCGCGACGATTGCACCGGCAAGGTCGGCGTGATGGGCTTTTGCCTCGGCGGTAAGTTCACCTATCTCTCCAGTGTCCGTCACGAAATCAATGCGGCTGTCAGCTATTACGGAGTTCAGATCGACGAGCATTTGGACGAAGCGGACGCCCTAAAATGTCCTCTGATTATGCATTTCGCCGAGACCGATCTTCACGTGCCGCAACCAACCGTCGATGCCATTCAAGCGCGCATGGGGTCGTGGGAGAATGTGGATATTCACGTCTATCCCGGCACCGAGCATGGTTTCAACCGCTACGGCTATGAGCCCTATAACGAGGCGCAAGCGGCGATCGCCCGGCAACGTACACTGGCGCATTTTGCCGTGCATCTGCGCTAAAGGAGATTCTGATGAATCCATCGATCAAATCCATGGATGTTGCCGGATTGAAAGCAGCGCTTCACGACGGCGGTGAGATCGCGCTCTTGGATGCGCGCGAGGAAGTACCCTTCGACGCGCGTCATATGTTGATGGCGGGTTGCCTGCCGCTTGGGCGGATCGAAGTGATGATTGACGATCTGGTGCCGCGCCGAAGCGCCCGGGTCATCTGGTGCGATGACGGCGAAGGGCTCGCCGAGAAAGCCGCCGAGCGAATGCGGGAGATCGGTTACGAGGATATCTCGGTCCTGAGTGGCGGTACCGGCGCCTGGGAAGCTGCGGGGCATCCGATCTATTCCGGCGTTCATGTGCCGAGCAAGGCATTCGCTGAGGTGGTCGAGCATGAGGCGGGCACGCCTCACATCACCGCGCAGGAATTACAGTCGTTAATCGACAGCAAGGCGGACATTGCGATCTACGACACGCGCTCTTATGAGGAATACCATTCCAATAGCATTCCCGGCGCGGTCAGCGTGCCGGGGGCGGAGATCGTGTTCCGCTTCAAGGATCTGACGCCGTCGCGGGATACAATGGTGGTGGTGAATTGCGGCGGGCGTACGCGTAGCATCATTGGGGCCCAGGCGCTGATCAACGCAGGTGTGCCGAACAAGGTGGTCTCGCTGAAGAACGGGACACAGGATTGGCATCTCGCCGGGTACGACGTTGTCAAAGGCGCTACCCGCCGTCCGCCGGAAGTCTCGGAAGCAGGATTAGATGCGGCCATCGCTGGGGCGCGGCGGATCTCCAAACTCTGTAATGTAAACATCATCGATCGTGGAACATTGGAGGCATGGCGTGCGGAGACTGATACGCGAACGCTCTATGTGCTGGATGTCCGCACGCCCGAGGAATACGAAGCGGGGCACATCGCGGGCGTGAAGCATATCGCTGGCGGTCAATTGGTGCAGGAGACCGATGCGCATCTCGCCACTTGGGGGGCGCGTGTCGTCTTGCTCGATGATAACGGCATCCGAGCCACGATTACGGCGTCCTGGCTAAAGCAGATGGGATGGGACGTTGCGATCATGACCAATAAGGAGACCGGTGGAGAGACAACAACCGGTCCGCACAAGCCTGCCGTGCAAGGTTTCGACAGCTCGAAGGCACTCCGTATTTCGGCAAATGACCTGAAGGCGAAACTTGACGCGGGGGCGGCGGTTGTCGTCGATTTGAACTGGAGCCGTGGTTATTACGACGGACATATTCCCGGTTCATGGTACGCCATTCGCTCTCGCCTCGATGCGGATATCGGTAACCTGCCGTCGGCGGAGACGTTGGTTTTCACATCTCCGGACGGGGTTCTGGCCGAGGTCGCGGCGGCAGATCGCTCACGGCCCGACGGATCGGTCATGGCGCTCGAAGGCGGGACAGCGGCGTGGATGGCGACGGGATTGCCGCTGGAGACGGGGGCCACGCATATGGCGAGTGCTGCGGAAGATATCCGTCTGAAAGCCCGCGAACAGGGACGCGATATCGAGGAAGCGATGCGCGCCTATCTTGCTTGGGAGATTGAGTTGGTGAACGATATGGCGAAGGACGGTGACCACCGCTTCAACTTGATCGCCCCCTCACCCTAATCCAAAAACCCTCTTTGGCGTTTAGCTCAAGAGGAAGGAGGAGATTTTCTAAAGACTTGGATCGTCACTTACACGGACCAACCTCTTACCGATATTTTCGCCGCACATCATGCTGATGAAGGCGTCTGGCGTATTGTCGATCCCCTCCTTGATATCTTCCGTATAGACGACGTCGCCCGCTTTCATCAGGGCGGCCATGCGGATCAAAAATTCGTCGAACATGTCCATATTGTTGCGCACGCTGAAGCCGATCATCGTGGCGTGTTTGCGTAGCAGATTAGTGATGTTGCGGATACCGTATAGCTCGCCGTCAGTTTGAGCATCGTATTGGCTAATCTGGCCACAAATGGGTAAGCGCGCCCTTTCATTGATGCGGGCCAAGACGGCGTCGAGCGTCTCACCGCCGACATTGTCGAAATAAACATCGATGCCGTCTGGGCAATGTTCATCTAATGCAGCGCCGATTTCCACATCGCGATAATTATAGGCGGCGTCGAAGCCGAGCACGTCCGTCATATGGGCAACTTTGACTGCACTCCCGGCACTACCAACGACCCGGGCGCCGGCAATGCGGCCGAGTTGCCCCGCGACACTGCCGACGGCGCCGCTCGCGGCCGAGACAAAGACGGTTTCGCCTGGCTGTACCTTGCCGATATTCATCATGCCGGCATAGGCGGTCAAACCCGGCATGCCGAGAACGGAAATACCGTGAGAAATTGGGCCGTGGGCGGGGTCGACATGCCACAAGTCAGCGCCTGCCGGATGACAAGTGTAAAGCTCCCAGTTGAAAAATCCCCAAACGAAACCTCCGTCGGTGAACCCCTCGCGGCGGGACTTCACGATTTGGCCGACGACACGGGCGGGCATGACACTCCCGAGACCAAATGCACCCCGGGCGTAGCCGCTGTTTTCATCCATTTGGCTCCGCATATAAGGATCGCAGGAGAGATAAATATTGCGGATTAGCACCTCGCCATCGGCCGGGTCTGGCGTTTCGGCATCGCGCAATTCGAAACAATCGGCCGTGACCTCGCCGACGGGGCGCTTGACGAAGATGACTTGCCGGTTTTGCATGGTTTCCTCCACAATCGGGACGTTCTCTGGACAGCTAAGACGATAGGTCCCGGGCGCGCGAATAAAAGACCAAGCCGCAGAGCTTAAAGGAAACATTGATGCTTGAGATCGAATATTTCTATTCCGCCCATTCCGCCTTCGCTTATTTGGGCTCGGCCCGGTTTATGGAAAGCGCCAAGGCCGCAGGCCGAACCATTGTCCACAAACCTTACGAGCTCACACGCGGCATCGCGGGAGTGGGGTCCGTACCGACGCGCGAGCGGCCACAAAACCACCGCGCCTATTATTTCCGGCGTGAGATTGACCGCTGGTCCGAACACCGCGCGGCACCCGTGATGGATGGCTATCCAGAACACCATTGGGCCGATATGACATTATCGAATGGGATGCTGATCGCCGCGACGCTACAGGGCGCGAACGTCGATGCTCTCGCGCATGCGATGCTGCAAGGGCACTGGCGCGACGATGCCGATCTGTCGAATGAAACGACTTTGCAAGCGTTGGCGCGAAGTGTCGATGTTGATCCGGCACCCTTGCTCGCGGCCGCGTTGTCGGACGAGGTTGCCGCGATTTACGAAGCGAACACGGTTGAGGCTATCGAACGTTCCGTCTTTGGGTCACCGACCTATTTCATTGAGGGAGATATGTTCTACGGCCAGGACCACTTGGAGATGGTGGAGCGCGCAT
>CAXAGK010000331.1:0-4898 GCA_963968305.1 uncultured Rickettsiales bacterium
CGAACAAATAGCCTAAATTCGACATCGCCGGTGCAAACCCATTGTCGGCAGCTAGTCGATACAGCCGCGCGGCTTCCTCGAAATCTTGGGCAATCTCTTCACCTATCTCGTAGCAGAGGGCGAGTCGGGTCTGCGCATCAGGATCGCCTGATGCTGCCTTTTGTTGGAGATCACTGATCGGCATCTCGCTAAAATTGTAAGCTGTTTCTCGATAATAAGGGTCGTGCGTAGTGTTCTCCGTTCGGCCGAGTTTCATGATGCCGGAGACCGCCTGCAGTTTGCGATAGAGAGCCCACATATATGCCGCCCCAAATTAAAGGAAGAGGACTACCGAGATGGTTGGACATGAACCTGATCGAGCCTTGATGAAAAAGGAAAAGGATATTTACGGATAGAGTAGTATGGGTTGTGCCAGGCATATATTCCGAGCGGAACTCGAGGTAATCCAACGGGTGACGGCAATTCCATGGCGTAATACTATATCTAAAGTACGTATTGTCTCGGTTGCTGATCGGACATTCTAAGCGGCAAATTCGCGCGGAGGTAAATTGATGACGGAAAAGGAAAATATTGCTGAGAACAGTGATGGGGAAGTCATCATCGTGCCATTGTCCAGTGACATCGGTGCGCAAGTTCGAGGTGTCGATCTCGGATCTTCGATGAACGATGCTGTATTCGCAACAATCTACCAAGCCTGGCTCGATCATCAGGTCCTACTCTTTCGGGATCAAAACATCACCGACCCACAAATGATCGCATTCAGCCGGCGTTTCGGGGATCTCGATCTAGCACCCATTCCGGGCCACGGTCGTGCCTTTGTCGAGGGCATACCGGAAATGTTTGTCATCTCCAACGTCATCAAGGGTGGTCAGAAAATCGGCTCGCTGGGGGATGGGGAATGCCTTTGGCACACTGACATGGCCTATACGGAGGTGCCGCCAAAGGCGAGCTGCCTATATTCTCTCGAAGTACCCGATGCGCAGGGTGATACCGGCTTTCTCAATATGTATGCGGCGTATGAGACGTTACCGGGCGAGTTGAAGAAAAGCATCAAAGGGCAAACGATCAAGCACGATAACCAATACACGCTCGACGGTCTCGACCGAGATGGCGGACCGTCACTCGTCGACGCCATCGCGGCCGGTACGTTCAATGTGGTCGCTCTACCCGGCAGCAGCCACCCGATCGCGCGCACCCATCCAGAGACCGGGCGCAAGGCGCTCTATATTGGACGGCGTCAAAACACATATATTAACGGGTTTTCGGTTGCCGATTCGGAAGCATTACTCGATGCCTTGTGGGCGCATGCAGATAGCTACGGCAAGCAGACTTATCATCATCGTTGGCAGGTAGGTGACCTGTTGATGTGGGACAATCGCTGCGCGATGCATCGACGAGACGAATTCTCCGCGGATGTGCGGCGCATCATGCATCGCACTCAAGTCCGTGCCGACGCGGCGCCAGCCTAACAGAGAGACTCCAATCATTCGGTCAGCCGGGGTATCAAGTTTCCATAATACCCATAACCGGAAAGAGTGACCGTGACAGATTTCCCGTCGAAGAACGATCTCGTTATCCATTTTGCCCATTCCGCTTACCGTTTGGCGGAATGCTTTGAGACCCGGAAAACTGGGATATCCTCTTTTCAAACGTGGACATCCGAAGATACCGTTGCCCGTATGGGCGAAGCGCCGGTTGCGGTGATGTCTGGTTTCTGGCGGGACGCGTTCTTGGATATGCCAGGGGCTTTGCGGTTTGTGCAGGTTAGCGCGGCTGGCTACGACCAATTTGATCAGGCACGTATGGCGGCGGGTGGACTGCGGCTAGCCAATGCCAGCGGCGTCAACATGAATGCGGTCAGCGATCATGCGATGGCATTGATGTTGGGTCTTATGCGCCAGTTGCATCTGGCGCGTGATAACCAGCGCAAGCATCATTGGCGCGGCATGATCTCCAACCTTAGCGAGCGCGAGGATGAGTTGGCGGGTGGGACGGTGTTGATCATCGGCATGGGGGCCATCGGCCAACGGGTCGCGCGTTTGGCGAAGGCTTTCGATATGAAGGTGATCGGGGTGCGGCGGAACACAGCGGCGATCGCGAATGTCGTCGATGAGGCGTATGCGCCCGCAGCACTTCCGGGGCTTTGGGAACGCGCGGATTTCGTCGTGCTCACTTGCCCGCTAACAGATGAGACGGCGAATATCGTAGATGCCGCGGCTCTGAATGCCATGGCGGATGACGCGCATCTGATCAACATGGCGCGGGGCGGTTGTGTCGATGAAGCAGCGTTGGTAGAGGGACTGCGCGCCGGCAAGATCGCGGGTGCGGGGATCGACGTTACGGTAGAGGAGCCCTTGGCCGCAGACTCGCCGCTTTGGGACTTCGACAATGTAATTCTGACACCGCATACGGGCGGGGAGACGCGACATTATGAGGAGAACGTCGTCGACATCTTGATCGATAATCTTGGCCGTTTAGAGCGCGGTGAGGCGGAGCTCTATAACCAAATTGTATAGCTCTAAGCGGATGCCCGCGTGCCGCCTGCAAGATGATCGGCGGCGTTGAAATACGGCAGGTTGTCCTGGACTGAACAGCCAATCATGGCGATGCGTTCCGCGATCCGAATGGCTTTTTGGTATTTGCGTTCGTTCTCGTCGCGAGTGTGTTCCTGGAAAACAGTGCCACAGAGCGATATTCCGAAATGTGCCTGCAGAGTTCTAATTTTTGTTCCCGCCAGCATACCATCGGCGACATGAGCCAAATTGAAATCGTTCTGTTTCACGACCTGAATCTTGTTCTCGACAAGATACGCACGAATGCTCGATTCAGCTTCCAGAGCCAAATCCCAATACTCACCTTCAGTTTTAGTCGAATCGCAGGAGACCAGCTGGTACGCCATGCAGAAAGCGAGGAAGACGTGTTCCTTGGGCGTCGCGGTCCGCCAGGCCATGCCACCGAGATTTGACCAAACCGAGAGATCCATCTCTTCGAAGACGCGGGGCACCCGTTCGAAGAACAGTTTGTGTAGACCGTTCTCGTTGAGCGTGTTGCCGAGTTGTTGTTCTTTGTAAATATCGACTGCCGCGTAAGTACCGCAAATCGGACAGGTGTCGTCTTCATACTGGTCTTTGCGGTACAAAAGAGAGCATCGCGTGCCGTTATCCAGCTCGTTCTTACACATCAAGAATGTGTCGCTGCCCTCTTCGTCATCTTGCTGTGCGCCGATCCAGTTGAAGCGGTTCATGAACTGCATGTAGGACCGACGGTGGCTCCACAGACTCCATTCCAGCTTTTCGACTGGCCCGAACGTGCTCCAGTTCGAACTCACGTCAATGATGACGCATTTTTCCTTACCTGGTGCGGAACGCAGTCCGCGCCCTACAGATTGCCCCCACAGGACTTTCGACAATGTCGGGCGCAGATGGACGATGATATTGCAGTGCGGATTGTCCCACCCTTCGGCTAAGACACCGACCGAGACCATGGCCTCGATCTTGCCTTCCTCGTGCTGGCGCAACAAATCCATCCGTTCCTTGATAGGCGTGCTCGCGGTGACGATGGCAGCACCAAATCCTTCCGACTCGATCCGCTCCAAGGTTGCTTCGGCGACGTTGATATCGGCACAGAACCAAGCAGAAACGGGTGATGGTTTTATTTTCTCACGTTCCTCTCTATAGCTCCACATGGCGTAGTCGAGCATCGAGGATTTGATGATTTCGTCGGATAGCTTGGCGACCGGAAAATCGCCGGTACTGATGTCGATCCCGCGCAGGTCTAAATCATGGACGAAATGCGGACGATAGACCGGTTGGACCAACACGCCTTCGGCGATCAGGTTTTCGATATTGGCGCAGTCGATAATAGTGTCAAACGCGAGATGTAGTTGGTCGCGCTGGTCGCCAGTTCGTCGTTCTGGCGATGCGGTAAGGCCAATGAATTGAGCGTCGGGTTTTCCGTTTTCCTCGAAGTCATCGATGATCCGCTTGTAGCCGGTGCCGTTGGGCGACACGCGATGCGCCTCATCGACGATGATTAGGTCGGCTTTTGGAACTGCATCGGTGAGTACGTCTTTTGCCCGCATATTGGTCGACAGGAGGATCTCGTAATCCTCGAAGGCCGGGCCTTTATCGGAGACAGTGAGCTTACGGACCCGGTGCTTCTTGCTGAGCGCGCGTTCGAGTTGCTCCAAAAGGACGAGCCGATGGCACAGGACAATAATCTTCTTGTCCTTGTAGAACCGCTCAACCAATTCGCTCGCAAGCACGGTTTTACCCGCACCGGTCGGCGCTTTCAGAATAAAGCGACGGTGTTGCTTAAGGATCGTCGGAAAGCTATCGACGATTTTCTGCTGCCAATTTCTAAGTTGCATGGCAGGCGTATATCAAAAATTAGATCGGGATGCACGCGGGAGAATCGACCCAATGCAAATTTTTTGTAAATCCACGGATATAACGATCATTCAAGCCAAGTGGAAGCCAGTGCTGCGAGACAAATTGGTTCACGCAGCAGTGCTGAACGTAAGCTCTTCTTGCATCGACATCGGATTAGTTCGAAGAAGCTCGACAATGCTGTGATCAGTTATGGCATCCCGAGCAAGGAGCTCTAGTTCGACAAGGCAATCGAACATCGCGTCTGCATTGGTGCGATCAACGTTTTTCAGCTTTACGAGTGCAGTATTAATAGTGTCTTTCAGAGCTGTCGAGGTCATCGTTCGAATTCCTTACGGTGGGCAACCAATGAACATCCCATGATGTGTATGGTCGTTGTAATGTGTTATTGCAATGCAGCATAAATAGGAAGTAATTCATCAAACACAAGAAAAAATATACCGCAATGCAATATATCGATACGGTAAATAAGTCTCACGCACCGATCGGTGAATATTTTGTTCAGCTGAG
>CAXAGK010000332.1:0-4891 GCA_963968305.1 uncultured Rickettsiales bacterium
TCGGGTTGGTGAGCGTGAGAACGTCTTCGTTAAATTGGGTGCGCTGCCAATCCGGATGCCGGATTTCGAAGGTGACCGCGACGTGCCACCGGGCTCGGAGGAAGTCGCTGCCGCTTGGCGACCGTGGATAGAGACCTGTATCGAGGCGTTCGGCCCGTTACGCTCGATGTACGAATCGAATTTCCCAGTGCAAAAGCGTTGGTGTAGTCTTCAGGTCTGTTGGAACGCGTTTAAGCGCATATCGGCGGGTGCATCGGACCCAGAGAAAAGGGATCTATTCGCTGGTGCGGCGGCTAAGGCCTATCGGCTCGAGGGGATTTAGCGCTCGAGCAACTCGCCTTCAAGCGCCACCATCTTATCGACGAGTTCCTGGGGAACAGCCGCCGACTTATGGGTTGCTTGATCCGTGTTCACCCAAACGACTTCGCCCGTCGCCCGCAGATCGTCTTTTCCTGCGGGATGAATTTCCAACAGGAATGTCAAGGACGACCGGCCGAGGCGGGAGGTGCGGACATGCACCTCGATATCCTCGTCGAATTCGATCGGTTGTTGATATTCGACCAAAGTGCGCACGGTGTGAAAGTCTTGTCCCGTATGCTCGACCTGCCCCATGTAGTCATACGGCAGGGCGCGGAAATATTCCGTAATCGCCGTGTCGTAATACGTCAGGTAGTGGGCATTGAAGACGATTTTCTGGCCGTCCACTTCCGAATAGCGCACGCGAAAAGGCCACGTGAATTTAAAATCTGACCGGGCCATGGCTCAATCCGGCTTGCGGGCGTGGATGAGGCGGGTCAATCCCGGAATCATTTCGTCTTCCCGGATGTCGACGAAACCGACCTCATGCAAGCGGGTGCGCAGCCAGCCCGGGGTCACCGAGCGTGCATCAGGCGTGAACGCCATGTGCTGCAATTGCCAAAGCGCTGCCATCGGCGGTCCGGTACGGTCATCTTCGACCATGAAATCATGCACCATGAAACTGCCGCCAGGCGCGAGACAATCGAACGCGTATTCGACAAGCCGCGGGACTTCCGATCCGGGGATGCCGCTGAACAGATAGGACATCAAAATCGCGTCCTGTTCTTTCGGCCATTCGGCCGTCAAGGCGTTCGACGGGATATAACGGATGCGGTTGACCATTCCGGCGCCGGAGATGAACTGCCAGCCGATTTCCGCGACGTTGGGGAAATCGATAATGGTCGAGTCAAGATTTGGGAAGGCTTCCAGAAGCCGAATGCTCATGGCCCCGGTACCGCCGCCCACATCGAGCAAGGTTTTCGCCTTGCTGAGATCAACCAATCGAGTGAGCGTCCGTCCCGGCCCGAGTGAGCCGGCGTGCTGCGCCTCGCAATAGATAGAGGCCTGTTCCGGGTCGGACATCCAATGTTGATATGAGTCAACGGCGTCGGGGCCGAGCGAGCCGTCAAGCACCTCGTTCAACTGTCCGAGGAATGGGTACATTTGTTGGTCGATTTGATACCGAAGATAGTCGCCGAACTCGTATTTGGCACCTTTGGCAAGGAAAGCTTCCGCGCCTGGTGAGTTGGAGTAAATTTCCCCTTCTTCTTCCCGGTCGACCAGTCCGATGCTGGTGAGAGCCGTCATCAAGGTCGTGATCCGGTTCATCGGAATTTCAGCGTCCTTGGCGATTTCAGCTGAGTTTTTCGGCCCATCGGCCAATTGGGTAAATACGTCTATATGCAACCCAGCAAACAGCGCTTTTGACGCCATGAAACCGAATGCGATGCGGGAAACTTCTTCCGCTGTTTCCGCCAAACCAGACTCCGACACAACTAATTCTCCTAATCGACCAAAAATTTTAAGCGAGGAATGATCTTAACATGCGGTCGCTTGGAAGGCTAAAGTGACGGAAATTCGCCGTAATTACGGGTAAATGAAAGGTGGACACCTTCCGCCTTGCAATTTGCAGTCGATTTCTTTGCACTGGTGGCACACCAAGGAGACGATGTAATGGCGCAGGTCCAAACAGACGAATTGAACGTGCCTTTCAGCTGGCCGACGGAAGGGGTAACCCGAGTTCCCTTCCGATTGTTCTCGGACCCGGAGATTCATGCTTGCGAGCAGGAGCGCATTTTTCGGGGACCGGTTTGGCATTACCTTTGCCTGGATATAGATGTCCCAAATGCGGGTAACTATAAGTCAGCCACCATCGGTGAGACGCCGATTGTTGTGACACGGGACGAAGACGGCGTGTTGCATGGCCTCGTTAATCGTTGTTCGCATAAAGGGGCGCTGGTTTGTCTGAAGGACCGCGGTCATGCAAAGGACCTGACCTGCGTTTATCATTCGTGGTCCTACGACCTCAAAGGGCAGCTGCAATCCATCGCATTCCGCAAAGGCCTTAACGGCGGCGGCGGGATGCCGGACGATTTCGATGTCGCCCAACATCGCTTGCAGGCGATCAGGATCGAGATGTTTTGCGGCATCGTGTTCGGGACGTTCGATGCCGAAATCCCATCGGTCGAAGATTATTTGGGCCCGGAAATGTCGCAGATGATCCGGCGAAATTTTGGTCGCCCGCTAAAGCGACTCGGCATGCACAGCCAGATCATTCACAACAACTGGAAGCTTTACGCTGAGAACCTGCGCGATTCCTATCACGCGACGATCCTGCACACGTTTTACACAACGTTTAACGTCAACCGTCTCGATATGGATGGTGGCATCATAATGTCGGACAGCAAATGGCATCACTATAGCTATGCCAAACGGTCCACCGTCCGCAACGCGAAGGAATACCAGGACGACAATGTGCATTCGGCACAGTATGAATCGAAACTCCACGGGCCGCATTTGCTGGATCCTGTCGACGAATATGACGATGGCATAACACATGCGATTCAGGCGATCTTTCCGTGCCTGTGTTTCCAGTACACGCTGAACTCTCTCGCTGTTCGGTTCTTCCGGCCGCTCGGCGTCGATAAGACGGAGTTGTTCTGGATATATTTGGGATATGAAGACGACGACGAGGAAATGACCCGGCGGCGCTTGCGGCAGAGTAATTTAACCGGTGCTGCGGGACTGGTCTCTCTTGAGGACGGCTGCATCAACGAGTTTGTGCAACGCGGCACCAGGGGAAGCGAAGATGTCAGCGCTTTCCTCGAGATGGGTGGGCGAGATGTGGAGCCGTCAAAAACCTCTCGCGCGACGGAAGTCGCAATCCGGGGGTTCTGGACCGGGTATCGGCGCATCATGGGTTTTGAGTAGTAGGGTTGGCTGGGATTATGGCGACGGATACCAAAAATTGCCGCAGGCAGGTCGAAGATTTTCTACTCGATTGCGCCTATGCCCTCGACGATGACCAGTTGGAGTCTTGGCCGGATTTTTTCACCGAAGACGCGGTCTATCAGATCATTCCTCGCGAAAGCTATGAGCAGAACTTGCCGCTTGGCATTCTGTATTGTGAGGGGAAGGGTATGATGCTTGATCGCATCAATGCTCTGCGGACGGCTAATATTTTTGAACCGCATACTCACTGTCACATTTTAAGCCTACCCCGCATTTCCGCGCGCGACGACGGCGGCTTTCAAGCACGCACCAACTTCAATGTGATCCGAACCAAGCAGGATGGCGCGATGGAGGTTTACGCCGCCGGTAAATACATCGACGAGATTGTCGTGGAAGACGACAAACCGTTGTTTCGGGATCGACGGGTCGTTCTCGAATCTCACCGGATCGATATTTTGCTCGTCGTGCCGTTGTAGATTTCGAGGATTAGCTGCGCTCAAGCGGCGCGTTTAAGATTGTGTTCTCGCCGACGATGCCGCCGGGACGGTCCACGGTGTCGACAGTGCCGTGCCGCTCATAGAACGACCCCGGGAGAGGACGACCATCGAGCGCCTTCAACCAGAGCCGCAGCAGGTGTCGCTTTCGCGCTGGGTCTTCATGGTCCTGGTAGCCACGCCGGGTGTGGAAGACGACGTGATTGTTGCAGAACTGCATGTCGCCCCGATGGAAGCCGGTATCGAAGCGCAGTTCTTCAGAGAGCGATTGCGCCATCGCCATGGCTTCTTTTTGCACCGGCGTCATCTCCGGCACGTCATCGAAACGGTGCGCCGAGCCGATATAGGTTGGCTCGATCGAGGCGCTGAAATACCCCTGATGAAAATGAAAGACCGCCAGACGGTACCAAGGCTTCATGCCAGGTGGCACCTCGTCACGGCGGTCGCGATAGAGTGGCTCGTATAGAACCTTGACCAGGTCGGGGCGGCGCTTCAGCATTTCGTTGTGAACGGCGATTGAGCTGACGAGGCTGCTGTCGCCGCCGTTTTTCGAGACTTCCATGGAGAGCAGGCCGACGATATCGCCGCAATCCACATGGAAGGGGATTTCCTCACGGGAATAGGGGCCACGTTGCGAAGGGTTACTGCGGGATTCGCCGAGATCGGTGACATGTCCCAATACGTGGCCGCGTTTGTTCTGCGACAGCACATCATCGCCCAGATGCTGACCGATGGCCCAGAATGCGATGGCGCTGCCCCGCTTACCGAAGGCATCGACTGGCAAGCCGTGCAACAAGACAAACCCACGGCCGTACAATAATTCACTGCGCAATAGCGCGAGTTTTGGGGCTAGGCCGGGTAGCGAAAAATCTTCTTTGCCGAGCGGCATCACGTCGATGCCTTCCCGGTCGAAAGGAGCGACGGCGGCGTGAAGGTCGTCGGTGTCATTTTTGTTGAGTTCGATCCTCCATTCGTCGCTCGCCGCCATGGCTTTGGCGCTCCAATCCGCCGGGTCGACCACAGGGTGACCCGGCACAGCCGCTTCGCGGCGGTCCTTAAAGGGATCGTGTTGCGTCGTGTTCATCGTCCGCCCATTCGTGTTGTCCTTTCAGTAATATGAGAGGTTAGCACGGGTTCTCCAGATCAGG
>CAXAGK010000333.1:0-4877 GCA_963968305.1 uncultured Rickettsiales bacterium
ATATGCGCCAGCCTGGTGTCGATGTCGTCCCGTTGCGGCAAATGAACGACCACGCGTCATTCAATCAGGTGTTTATGACTGATGCGGAAGTGCCACCCGAATACCTGTTAGAGAACGAAGGCGATGGTTGGAATATCGCAACGACGACGCTCATGCATGAACGCCGGAATGCGGATTCCAATCGACGAAAGGTAGAGCCGACGCCACGGCCCGAGCCGATCTTTCAAGAAGAGGCGGTGGAGATCAAAACTGCGATGGCGCCTTATACCTGGTACCCGCAACGTTCAGGCCGAGTTGACTTGGTCCTCGACCGGGCTCGGGAGACGGGCCGCGTTAGCGATCCGGTGGTGCGCCAGGAAGTTGCGAAATTGATGACATTAGTAAAGTCCGCTGATTGGTTGGCGAAACGCGCCCGGGCGTCGCAGGAGCAAGGGCGCTCTCCCGGCCCCGAAGGCTCGCTCGGTAAACTAGCGGCGAGTGAAGTCGCGCGGACTGCGAACCGTGTTCACACGATGCTCAGCGGCGCGGACGCCATGTTGACTGGTGAGGACAGCCCGCTTGGGGGCGTCATCGCGGAGATTCTGATTTCGACCCCCGCCATCTCAATCGCCGGGGGTACGGACGAGATTCAGAAGAACATCATCTCCGAACGCGTCCTCAAGATGCCGAAAGAGCAGCGCTTCGATACCGACCGTCCCTATCGCGAAGTGCCGAAGAACATATTACCGAAATAAATTATACTGGATAGCGGGAGAGCGGAGATGAAAGGCATTGTGTTTTTGGGCGAACGGAAACTGGAGCTCCAGGAATTCCCTGACCCGACGCCGGGGCCCCGTGACGTCATTCTGGAGATCAAGGCATCCGGCATGTGTGGGACCGATCTTGGTCCCTACCGCCGGGAGTACAAACCGGGCGGTGTCACGTCAGGCGTCAGCCGTGTTTCGGGCTCTGTCATCGGCGGGCATGAGCCGTGCGGCGTCGTTGTCGAAGTTGGCTCCGCGGTCTCCGAGCGCGAAGCGAAAGTCGGCGCCCGGGTGATGGATCATCATTACGATGGCTGCGGGGTGTGCCGGCATTGTCAGACGGGTTGGTCGCAAATGTGTCTCGATGGTGCCGTCGTTTTCGGCTCGGGCGGCCATGGTGCGCATGCCCAGTATATGAGCGTGCCGGCGCATACATTGGTGGGATTGCCGGAAGATATATCCTTTGAAGCAGGGGCGGCGATTTCCTGCGGGACCGGCACGGCATATGGCGCGCTAAAGCGACTTGGGCTTGAAGGTGATGAGACAATTGTTGTCTTCGGGCAAGGTCCGGTCGGCCTCTCTGCGACGCAATTGGCCGTTGCCATGGGGGCCAGGGTAATCGCGGCAGACATTTCGCCGGAGCGCCGGCAGATGGCGCTGGATCGAGGTGCGGATGTCGTCATCGATCCGTCCGCGAACGATCCGGTTCAAGCGATCAAGGATTTGACCCACGGCGAAGGCGCGGACAAGGTGCTAGATGCGACCTCGTCATCGGACGCGCGACGCGCAGCGGTCCGCAGTACCCGGGCATGGGGCACGGCGTGCCTAGTCGGGATTGGCGGCGAAGTTACGCTGGAGGTATTACCAGACCTGATTCATCGGCAGATTACGCTGGTCGGTCATTGGACGTTCTCGAAGGTAGGTCAGGCCGATTGCGCGCGTTTCGTCTCGGACCGGAAGATTGATGTTGATAGCCTTTTCACCCATAAATGGAAATTGGATCAGGCGGAAGAAGCCTACCAATTGTTCGACCAGCAAAACACCGGTAAGGGCGTTTTCCTGCCGTCATCGTAAGGAAAAATTTTGATGCTTTCTTCCGGCAAGATGCGGATCGTTAACGGCATTCCGATACATTACACCTTGGACGGCCCGGATGCGGCGCCGGTGATTACCTTCGCGCACGCATTGTCCCTGGATCTGCGCAGTTTCGATCCGCAGGCCGACGCGTTCCGGGAGACATACCGCGTTCTCCGACTGGATCTCCGCGGACACGGTCGCACCGATCCTGATGGCGGGCCATTTTCCATGGAAGACCTTGCCGATGATGTCGTCGGCCTGCTGGATTCTATCGGCTGCGCGCGGACGCATTTCGTTGGCAGCTCGCTCGGGGCCATGGCGGGGTTTGCGCTGGCGTTCGGCCATGCGGAGCGTCTCTCCAGTCTTACGTTTATGGCGTCTCAAGGGGCATTGCCCGAGGAAGGCATCGCCAGGGCGCGTGGGAGTATTGCTGCGATGCGGGCTTCCGGTGCTGATATCCGTACCACCCTTGCCGAGCAAACCGATGCAATGCTGACCCGCCTGCTGCACGATCCGGATGAGGCTGCGAACCCCGAGCGGATCGCACTGTTGCGTCGCATTATTGGGGAGACTACCGCCTTTGGTCAGGCACGCGCCTATGAAGCGATATTCGGCATGGATTACGATGATCGGCTCGGTGAGGTCCGAACACCGACCTTGGTACTCTCTGGTGCTCAAGATTCCTCGACCCCACCCGCGCGCATGCAAATGTACAAGGACGGAATCGCTGGGGCTCAAATGGAAGTGCTGCAAGAAGCCGGGCATTTCCCGAATGTCGAACAGCCTGAAGCGTTCAACGAAACGCTGCGGAATTTCCTCGACGGGCTCGGATCCTAATAAGCGAAGCGGCCTACAGGTAGTTGGAGACTTCAACCAGATTACCGTCGGGGTCGCGGAAATAGACTGAATGGATGGGCCCCAATGCTCCGCTGCGGTCGGAGGGTGTGGTTTCGATCTCCACACCGCAGGCTTCCAGGTGAGCGACGACATCAACCATCGGTGTTTCGGTGATCAGGCAAAAATCCTCACCGCCGCATCTCGCATCTTTCGCCCGGTACCAGTCCGTGTCATCAGGATGTAAGTTGATTTTATGTTGGCCGAACCGCAGTGCTTTGCGCGTGATGCCGTCCCGACCGATGGTGCTCCCCCCGAACGTAATGACCTCCATGCCCAGTGCCTTGGAATAAAAGGCGCAGGTAGCCTCTACATCGGAGACACGCATGACGAAATGGTCGATTCTATCAATTTTGAACATGTGAATTTCCTTTCTAATAACTTTACATCTAGTCGTCGCGCGGGATCGTGCGGTCGGTGGCGCCGATATAGCTGCGGTTCCAAGTAGGCGTTATATGAATTTCATTTAGACACACATGCGGTGGCATTTGCGCGATGAACAATATCGTGGCGCCGACGTCTTCTTCTTGAACCATGCGGGCGCGTTCCTCGGCGCTCGGTGGTGCCGGGCGCAAATCGAGAATCTCTGTCGCGACTTCGCCGGGGCACAATGCGCAGGCACGAATGCCTAAGTGACAGTTCTCATGATTGATGCTTTCGCTCATCGCGTTGAGCGCGTGTTTCGCCGACGTATAAGCGATGCCGGAAACGCCGCCGACACGCTGGCTCGCCATCGAGGATACGTTGACGATCAACCCATCGCGTTGTTGGCGCATTACCTTGAGGGCAGCATGAGAAACGTTAAAGGCGCCGTTTAAATCAACGTCGATAATCGTGTTCCATGCTTCATTGGTAATATCGCGCCATCGCCGGTTCGGAAGATTGAGTCCCGCACTGTTGATAAGAAAATCCAAGCGGCCATGCTTCTCGACAATTCTCCCGACGGTGGCGTCGACCGCGTTGGAGTCGACGATATCAAGCGCCTCAATTTCGACGCTACCGCCGGCATCGGCGATGCGGCTCGCTACCGCTTCCAATTGTGCGACGCGGCGGCCCGATAAGATCACCTTTGCTCCTGCTTCTGCGAGAGCCATCGCACCCGCCCGGCCGATGCCTGTCCCGCCCCCGGTCACCCAGGCAATTTTTCCTTCGATTGACTGCATATCGCTTCCCCGTACTTTCTTCATAGGCATTGAGTGCGGCGCGGTATTTTTTGCCCCGTTCTCTGTATAGGTAGGGCTGGAAAGTATAATTACCCGTCGGTCACAGTGGATGGATAGGCCCGCTGCAAAAAACAAATCCGGGGAGAGGTTAGACATGGCGCAAGCAACGCGAACCGCCCTTATTACGGGATCGGGCAAAAATATAGGCAAAGGTATAGCACTCCACCTGGCGGAATCCGGGTTCAATATCGTCCTCAACGGATCTCGAGACCGTGACGCCTGTGAGGACGTCGCGGCGAAGGTCCGAGGCCTTGGCGCCGAAGCGATGATCGAGATGTGTGATATCGGTGATCGCGATGAGGTTCGGGTGATGGCCGCATCAGCGATTGACCGGTTCGGTAGCGTCGATGTTCTGATCAACAATGCTGCTACCCGGCCGGACGGTGATTTCCTGTCAATCACCGAGGAAGAATGGCGTCGCATAATGGACATCAATTTCTATGCGGCCTTCCATCTCGCCCGGGCGTGTCTTCCTGGCATGATCGACAAGAACTGGGGGCGGATCGTCAACTTTACCGGCATGAACGCGCAGCAAGGAAATGGAAATAAATCAGCGGTCAGTGTCTCGAAACATGCGATGTGGGGGCTGACCAAGTCGTTGTCGCGAGAGTTTGGGCGCCAAGGCGTCACCACGAACATCATTTCTCCGGGCACATTTCCGGATGTCGATGTGGACGTCTCGACGCCGCGCTTTCAAGGTCTTCTCCAGAACAACCCGACTGGCCGCTTGGGTACGCCTGACGACCTTGCCGCCTTGGTAGCTCTTTTGGTATCGGATAACGGTGGTTTTATAAACGGGCAGATGCTGCAAGTGAACGGCGGCGTCGTAAATCAAGTTTAGGTGGACCTCGAACTTTAAGTTCTGGCGTGCGTGATTTAGCGGACTTGTAAGCTGCCGTTACTCGTGGAACGATTTGTGGATTGATTATAGTTTTTCCCT
>CAXAGK010000334.1:0-4857 GCA_963968305.1 uncultured Rickettsiales bacterium
TGTAGCGAACCTTGTGATGCTCTTCGTAGTAAGGCTTCAGGCCGCGCAAAATCTTCACCGCATCCTCGACCGACGGTTCGCTGACGTCGATCTTCTGGAAGCGCCGCACCAGGGCCCGGTCTTTCTCGAAATGACTCCGGTATTCCTTGTAGGTCGTCGATCCAATACAGCGCAATGCACCGCTTTGGAGAGCCGGCTTTAACAGATTGGACGCGTCCATTGC
This sequence comes from uncultured Rickettsiales bacterium, assembly GCA_963968305.1. Taxonomy (GTDB): domain Bacteria; phylum Pseudomonadota; class Alphaproteobacteria; order UBA8366; family UBA8366; genus UBA6544. The sequence goes on from CAXAGK010000334.1 coordinate 224, forward strand.
GCCCCCCGAGGTCGCGCCGGCACCTATCACTGTATGGATTTCATCGATAAACAGGACCGCGCCTTCCAGGGTTTCGATCTCAGTGATGACAGCTTTCAGCCGTTCCTCGAAATCACCTCGATAGCGTGTGCCCGCCAGCAGTGCTCCCATATCCAACGAGTAGATCGTCACTTCGTGCAGGACTTCCGGCACCTCAGCGTTGGTGATACGGCGCGCCAACCCTTCTGCAATCGCCGTTTTTCCAACGCCGGGATCACCGACATAGAGCGGATTGTTCTTGGTCCGTCGACATAGAATCTGAATCGTCCGGTCGACTTCGTCCGAGCGGCCGATCAACGGATCGATCTTACCGTCTTCGGCTTTTTTGTTCAGGTTGACGCAATAGGCGTCGAGCGCCTCCGTCCCCTTCTTGTTCGTTTTTTCGGCATCTACTTCTTCGTCGGCACCTTCGACTGTGCGGTTCTCACCGAATCCGGCGACTTTTGCGATGCCGTGGCTGATATAGTTGACCGCGTCGAACCGCGTCATATCCTGCTCCTGCAGGAAGTAGACGGCATGACTTTCACGCTCAGAGAACATGGCGACTAGGACATTGGCGCCCGTCACTTCCTCGCGGCCCGAGGATTGTACGTGAATGGCCGCCCGTTGCAGGACCCGTTGGAAGCCGGCAGTCGGCTTCGGATCCTCCAGCGATTCGGTCACGAGCATATCCAGCTCGTTATCGAGATATTCGATCAGGTCTTTCTGCAGCTTCTCGACGTCAACCCCACAGGCGCGAAGTACGGCGATCCCATCTTGATCGTCAGTCAAGGAGAGCAGCAGGTGCTCCAAGGTTGCGTATTCGTGGCCTCGTTCTGTAGCGAACGACAAGGCACGGTGCAGGCTATTCTCAAGGACACGCGACAGCATCGACATTTCAATCCTTCTCCAAGGTGCACTGAAGGGGATGCTGGTGCTGACGTGCGAAATCCATCACCTGAGTAACCTTTGTCTCGGCGACTTCATAGGGGAACACACCGCAAAGACCAACACCGCGGCGGTGGACGCTCAACATCACCTCCGTCGCCTGTTCGGTAGTCATGGCAAAGAAACGTTCCAAAACGTGTACGACGAACTCCATTGGTGTGAAGTCGTCGTTCAGCATCAGTACCTTGTACATGGACGGCTTCTTAGTCTTCGGACGCGTCTCGGTGATAACGCCGGTATTCCCGTCGCCATCGTCGTGGCGGTCATCGTCTTCGCCGTCACCATTCATCCGAATTTCAATCATGTCATCCATTACATCATATTATATTGGATTAGTGGCCCTCCGATAAAGAGTTGACATCATCCTTTTTCCTCCCCTCCTGTGTGGCCGCTTAAAGGGAATTGCGGAGCGAATCGAATGTTGACCGATCTGCGGCAACGACTGCATACGATAAAAAGTGACGAAACGTCGGTCGAACATGCATATGGGCATCGCGTAAGGAGCCGCGCCAGAGGTCAAGGAGGGCAATCGGGTGCTCGATTTTACTGTCCAATTTGCAACGATTGGTACCGGCGTTTCTCACCATTCGGCCTGCGAGGGCGGCCGAATGCAAAATGCCCCGACTGCGGTTCGCTCGAACGCCATCGTTTTTTATGGCTCTACCTCACCGATCATACAAAAGTGCTGCAGCAGCGCGGCCGAATCCTCCATGTCGCACCGGAGGCCTGTATTCAATCGGCTCTCATCACTAGGCCCGGGATTCGGTATCTAGGGATCGATCGCTATGACGATGACGCAGCGGCCGAGCAACACGATTTAACCGACCTTCCCTTCCCCGCCGCCGCTTTCGATTTGATTATTTGTAATCACGTCTTGGAACATATTGCGGACGACCGAAAAGCACTGTCGGAGATTTCCCGCGTTCTGCGACCGGGCGGTCGGGCACTGATCACGGTGCCGATCGACCGAGATCGCCAGAAGACGTATGAGGACGAGCGAATTACCGTGCCCTCCGAGCGTCATGAAGCTTTCGGTCATCCTTATCACGTCCGCGTCTGTGGGTGGGATTATGCAGATCGAATTCGAGAGAGTGGATTTAGCGTCTTCGAGGCGCACAGCACCGAGATGGCCCCTCACAAACGGCGTATGAACCGCATCAATAAAACGGTCTTGTACGACTGTATCCCCGAATCGTAATTACCGGACTGATCTCTCCGCCCAGACAAGCGAACGGCCCCGCAGGGGGAAGGGGGAGGGAAATGCGGGGCCGTGCCTGTACTCGCTAATAAATAGCGGGCCAAAACTTAATTTTTCGTGTCTTAGAAAGCCGGAACTTTGAAGGCTTTCTCGAAAGATCCGTTCACTTGAGCCTTCAAGGGATCGAATGCTTCGTTCGTAACCTTGACCGACATTTCCGAAAGGCGCGTGCTCTCGGCAAGGAACTTGTCGAAGTTGGTGCGGGCATACTCGGATTGAATGTCGAAGAAATCCTTCGGCGTCTTCGCACCCATCATGGCTTTTGCGGCCTCGACGCTGGCTTCAACGGAAGCTTGCGCGAATTCGAAATAAGCTTTGCCGACCGTCTCGGAACCCTTGGTCAGGACTTCACCCGCCTTCACGACGGCATCGACGCTTTCCTTGTTCATCGCAGAGACGTCGTCATAGCCCTTGAAAAAAGCTTCGCTGGCATTCTCGACCTGCTCTTTGCTCATGCTAAGCGCTTGCTCGTAACCTTCAGTCGAAGCTTTCATCGCTTGCTCGACGGATTTCTTCCCAACTTCGACGGCCTCTTCGATTTGTTTCGTCGCGTCTGCCGCTGCGTTTGTTTTCTTGGTGGTCATGTCTCATCTCCTTGGACTGTAACCGTGGCGGCAATTTTCCACCGGTATATGAAACCGTCTATACACTCTGTTAAGACGGCGATAATTATTTTGCTGCATTGCAACATCACGCTAGTTGTAGAGGTTAATTTACCGATGTCAATAAAAATATATTGCAGTGCAGCAAAGTAATTTGCGATGCAGCATTTTCGGCAAAATTAGTTTCCCAAGGAATCATCAACGCCAAAGACACGGAATGAATTTATTGGCATGCGGCTTGCGCGACAAATACGTGAATTCCACCTTCGACGCGTTAGGTTTCGGCGATTATCTCGGAAATCTGTGTAGACAAGAATCTGAAATATTACTATATTCCAATAATAGAAATAAAGGTCTCGAGAAATACTTCGTGAAGTGAAAGGTTAATATTATAAATCAAATGCCGAAATTTTATAATATTAAGAACTTCGCTACATTTATTGGAATTCTATTTTCAAGCATCCTGTTATGTCAGGAAACAGCTTCCGCCCGGTACGCTTCTATTGTTATCGATGCCAAATCCGGCAAAGTTCTCCACGCATCTAATCCGGACCGACGGCGCTACCCCGCTTCGCTCACGAAGATGATGACACTCTATATGCTGTTCGATGCCCTTGACCGTAGCAAACTAACGCTCAATCAACGACTCAAAGTATCCAGGCGGGCGCAAGGTATGGCACCGTCGAAGCTCGGCCTTAAACGTGGACAGACCATCAAGGTGAAGGATGCGATCCTCGCATTGATCACAAAATCGGCCAATGACGTCGCTGTTGTCGTAGCTGAATCCTTGGGTCGGACCGAAGTCAAGTTTGCGCAGATGATGACGAAGAAGGCCCGAGCCATCGGCATGCGGAAAACACGATTCCGTAACGCCTCCGGATTGCCGAACCGGCGCCAGGAATCCACCGCCCGGGACATGGCGATCCTTGCCCAGCATTTAATCGACGACTTCCCGCAGTTCTATCATTACTTTGGTACCCAGCGTTTCAGCTACGAGCGCCGCAGCTTCCGCAATCACAATAATCTCTTGAAGAACTATCCGGGCGTGGATGGAATCAAAACGGGATACATTCGAGCTTCTGGGTTTAACTTAGTCGCGTCCTCTAAACGCCGTGGACGGCGTCTCATCGGCGTCGTGTTCGGCGGCAAATCAGCAAAAAGCCGTGACCGTCATATGCGCCGCTTGTTTGAGCGCGCCTTTGCTCTCGTACCGAAGAATCGCAAAAACCGACCAGCAGCGACCATGGTGAAGCGAGGCGACCGCGAGAAACCCAAGATGAAGACGGTACCCGCGACGCAGGTTGCTTTCAGAGCCCCGGCTATACCGACGGACCGTGTTCGGCGCTGGGCCATTCAAGTAGGCGCCTTCTCGCAATCCTCGGCAGCGCGCACGGCTGCATACGGCGCGGCTGGACGCCTTCAGGGCGTGGCCGACCATGGTCGCGTTGCGATTGTCAGTCATGGGAAAGAACGCGGAATACTTTATCGCGCTCAGATTATCGGTATGTCCCAGCACGAAGCTGTGAAAGCTTGCAGCTTTTTACTGGCTCGGCGGCATGATTGCGTGTCAGTCCCTCCCCTCACGCAGTAACACTTAGAAGGCGGGCGCCGTCACATTCGCAGCCGATAAATACGCCACGACAGTCGCCTTCAGTCTCTCCAGACCTTCCTGATCATGCGATTCGCAGCGAACGACCAGGGCATTTTCCGTATTCGAGGCCCGCAAGAGCCACCAACCGTCGGGACCACTAACCCGCAGCCCATCAACATCGTTGATGTCCAAATTCGCCGACCGGGCTTCAGCTAGG
>CAXAGK010000335.1:0-4842 GCA_963968305.1 uncultured Rickettsiales bacterium
TTCGGGGTGCTGTTCGTCTCGGCCGTTGGCACGATAAGCTGGTCGGCCCGCACACACGCTCAATGTATCAGGTCGCGTTCGACCGCACGATTTTTCCGGAAATTGTGCCCTGGTTGGCGCTCAATCGCGATGGGCTCGCTATTTTGGTGCATCCGGAAAGCGGTGATGGCTTGGCGGACCACACAAAACATGCGCTGTGGATGGGCGAAATACTTGAGATCAATAAGAGTATTTTCGATAAGTAGTGCTCACTTAAAAAGTAGAGTCTACTTCATGAGTTTTTCGAGGTGCAACATTACGGTTGTATAACGCTTCGCCTGGGCTAAAACTATTTCATGCTTCTTCGAATGTCATCGCGACCGCTCTTTCACCGCTAAACTGCCTGATGGCCGATTTAGCGGGTAAACAACCGCTGCGGCAAAGGCGCGCAATTGCTGCGCTGCAAAATAATCGCGTTGACGTCGCCTACAGACCTTCATAATGTTCCGCTCCCGAATACCGCGAAGGCACGGAATTCCAGCCTTGTCCCAAGAAGAGTAGTACGATGACGAAGCCGAACGTGCGACCGAAAAGACCTGAGTTTTCCTCCGGACCTTGCATCAAGCCGCCGGGCTGGAGTCTCGAGAGCTTGAAAGACGCACATCTCGGGAAATCGCACCGGTCGGCGATCGGGAAGCAAAAGCTGAAAGCCGTCATCGACGAGAGCCACGCGCTGCTCGGCATGCCGTCCGATTATATCTTGGCGATTGTTCCGGGCTCCGACACGGGCGCCTTGGAAATGGCGCTGTGGTCGATGCTGGGTGCCCGCGGCGTCGATGTGCTGGCGTGGGAGAATTTCGGTAAGACCTGGGCCGTGGATGTGGAAAAGCATCTGAAGCTCGACAATTTTCGACTGCTGGACGCACCTTATGGAGCGATGCCGAATTTAGCCGATGTCAATTTCGACAATGATGTCATTTTCACTTGGAACGGCACGACGAGCGGCGTTCGCGTGCCGAACGGTGATTGGATCGATGCCGACCGCAAGGGGCTGACCATTTGCGATGCAACCTCGGCTGTCTATTGCATGGATATACCCTGGGATAAGCTCGACGTGGTCACCTGGTCCTGGCAGAAGGCGTTGGGGGGAGAGGCCGCACACGGTATGTTGGCGCTGTCACCTCGGGCGGTCGAGAGGCTCGAAACGTATATGCCGCCCTGGCCGCTGCCGAAGGTTTTCCGGCTCGCGAAGGGCGGCAAATTGAGCGAAGGAGTCTTCCGGGGTGAGACCATCAACACCCCCTCCATGTTATGCGTTGAGGACGCGCTCTTCGGTTTGGCTTGGGCGAAATCTATTGGTGGGTTGTCGGCGCTGACGGCACGCAGCCAAAGAAGCTTGGCCACGGTCGCGGCCTGGGTCGAGAAAACCGATTGGATCGACTTCCTGGCCGACGACCCGGCGACGCGATCTTGTACGTCGATGTGTCTGAAGATTTCCGAAGCCTCCGGTCTCTCGCCGGAAGAGCGTGCGGAAGCGCCGCAAAAAATTTCCGCTCTATTGGAAGCCGAAGAGGTCGCTTACGACATCAAAGGTCACAAAGAAGCGTTACCAAATCTGCGGATTTGGGGTGGGCCGACGGTGGACCCGGAGGACATCGAGGCGCTGTTACCGTGGCTCGATTGGGCGTTCTATGAGATGACCCGCACCGCGGCAGCGTGAGGGAGGCGGCATGCCCAAGGTTCTGATCTCGGATAAACTCAGCCCGAAAGCGGCGGAGATATTCCGTGACCGCTGCATTGAGGTGGATTTCCGCCCCGGTCTGGCGGGTGACGAGCTGCTGGCCGCGATCCGGGATGTCGACGGCTTGGCGATCCGCTCAGCGACGACGGTCACGGCCGACCTCATGGATGCCGCCGAAAGCCTGAAGGTCGTCGGGCGGGCCGGGATCGGTGTTGACAATGTCGATGTGGATGCGGCGACGCAGCGCGGTGTGGTGGTGATGAACACGCCGTTCGGCAATTCAGTGACAACTGCGGAGCACGCTATTGCGATGATGATGTCGCTGGCCCGGCAGCTACCCGCCGCCAATGCCTCCACCCATGCGGGGAAATGGGAGAAATCCGCCTTCATGGGGATGGAGTTGGCCAGTAAGACGCTCGGCCTCGTTGGCTGTGGCAATATCGGCTCTATCGTCGTCGACCGGGCGCAGGGTCTGAAGATGCGGGTGATCGTCTACGACCCGTTCCTGTCGACGGAAAAAGCCGAAAGCTTGAGCGTTGAGAAAGTCGAGTTCGACGAGCTGCTACGCCGGGCCGACGTCATCACCATCCACGCGCCGCTTACGGATGGGACGCGGAACCTACTGGGCGCGTCGGCTTTCGCGAAAATGAAAGACGGTGTGCGGATCGTGAATTGCGCGCGGGGCGGCATTATTGTCGAGGCCGAACTCCGCGATGCGATCGAGAATGGCAAGGTCGCGGGTGCCGCCATCGACGTGTTCGCAGAGGAACCGGCGACCGAAAATGTGCTGTTCGGTATGTCGCAAATTATTGCGACTCCGCATCTGGGGGCAGCGACCAGCGAGGCGCAAGAGAACGTTGCCCTGCAAGTGGCCGAGCAAATGTCCGACTTCCTACTGACCGGCGCGGTCTCTAACGCGATCAACATGCCGTCAGTGACCGCGGAAGAGGCGCCGCATCTGAAACCCTATATGTCGTTGGCGGAGAAGCTCGGGAGTTTTGCCGGCCAGCTGACCGAGAGCGGGTTGCGATCCATCACCATCGAATTTCAGGGGCATGTCGCAACTCTGAATACGCGGCCGTTGATCGCCTCCGCCATCGCCGGCCTGCTCCGCCCTCAATTGGACAATATCAACATGGTCAATGCGGTCTCCGTGGCGCGGGATCGCGGTATTGAAATTACCGAGACGAAACAGGAGCAGCCGGGCGACTACGAAGCCCTCATCCGTCTGTCGGTGAAGACCGAGCGACGGGTGCGCAATCTGGCGGGGACGATCTTCGGCGGTAACCGGGAGCGCATCGTCGAGATCAAAGGTATTCCCATCGAAGCGGAATGGGGCGCGCATATGCTGTATATCACCAACAAGGATCGCCCCGGTGTGATCGGCGACCTCGGCAAGGCGCTTGGGGATGGCGGTGTGAATATCGCGACCTTCCACCTGGGACGCTCGGCGCCGGGTGACGACGCCATTGCGTTACTAAAAATTGATCAGGCGATCTCGGATGATCTGTTGGAGACGCTAGAAGGGTTACCGAATATTGTGCAGGTAAAGGCTTTGGAGTTCTGACGACTCATGATGCGCGTATTTTCGTTGCTGATATTTGTCTTGTTCTCGGCCGAAAGCTTGGCCGCTGACCTCCGGGTTGTGACGTTGGGGCAGGTCAATGGCGTCTCTCATCTCGTGATCGACCCGAATACCGGGGTCGTCTTCGGACAAGGGACGGCAGGCAGCTTTGCTATCGTGGCAGGGAAACCGTTGCAAAGGCTGGTTGACATTCCGTTTGTCGAGGAAGCACCATCGGACGCCATTCCCCACGCCGGAGTCGCGATAGGGAAAAACCAAGTCCGCCGTGCCTGGTTGGTGCAGCCAACGGGTCGCTACGATCACGGTGTATTGGGTGACCTGATCGAAGCAGGCGCTCTCAAAGTGCAACTGCGCGATGGCCGGAAGATGGTCTACGAACTCGGCGACCAGTATGTCTTCGAGGATCTGACGCCGCGTCTCGCGGATATGGACGGCGACGGCTTGGATGAGATCATCCTAGCGCGCTCGTCACTTTCCGAGGGCGCTGCGGTCTCGGTCTATCGAATCGGTGAGCGCCAAATCGAACAGTTTGCCGTGTCGCCGTCGATTGGACTCGCCTATCGCTGGCTCAATCCGATTGGGGCGGGCGATTTTGATGCTGACGGTGAGATGGATATCGCCGTCGTGGAGACACCGCATCTCGGCAAGACGTTGGTGATATACGGCCGCGAGGTGTCTCGGCTGAAGTCGATCGGACATGCCGGCGGATATTCGACGCATAGTATGGGCTCGACGGTGCTGAAAATGGCCGTGGTTGCGGATTTGAACGACGATGGGGTGCTGGATATTGTTCTGCCGAATGGGAGCAAAGACCGGCTGGTCGCCGTTACCTTTCGCGGCCGGAAATTCACCACGCTTTGGGAAGGGCCCAAGGGCGCACCGATCGTCACCGAAGTCTTGCGGGTCGATATCGACGCCAACGGTTCGATGGATATATTGTATGGACGCAAGGACGGGACAGTCGAAGCGATATTGCAATAAACCCTCCCCTTGCCGTGCCTATCCGGGCGCGCTAGGTATCGCGGTCCGCCGGTTTCATTCATGGACGATCGATGAGTACTTCACCTAATCAGGCCCTGTTACCAGACGGTCTGCGCGATGCCTTGCCCCCCGATGCCGCCCACGAAGCGGCAATCGTCGAGCAATTGTTGCGCTCGATCGGCGAGCGTGGTTATGACCGCGTCGACCCACCATTAGTGGAGTTCGAGGACAGTTTGCTGGACGGCGCCGGTCAGGGCGTCGAATTGGCGACATTTCGGCTGATGGACCCGGTGAGCCAGCGAATGATGGGTGTGCGCGCCGATATTACGCCCCAAGTCGCGCGAATCGCGGCGACGCGGTTGGCAAAGGTCGCGCGGCCCCTGCGGCTTGCCTATGCGGGTCCTGTCTTGCGTGTACGCGGCGATCAATTGCGCCCCGAACGACAGTTCTACGAAGTGGGCGTTGAGTTGATCGGAACTGACCGGGCCGAAGCCGATGCCGAGGTTATCGCGCTAGCGACGGAAGCGCTGATGTCGGTTGGAGTTCGAGATGTGTC
>CAXAGK010000336.1:0-4828 GCA_963968305.1 uncultured Rickettsiales bacterium
GTGATCGCGCATCGTCTCGCCACCATCCGGGGTGCCGACCGCATCATCGTCCTGCAGGAAGGCGGCATCATCGAGGAAGGCGATCACGATCAGTTAATGGAAGCTGACGGTCTCTACGCCCGACTATACCGAATGAACTACGCCAGTTTCGACGACATGCCGGAAGAAGAAATCCAGCGCACTATTTCAGGTGACGGCGGAGAGACTTAATCCGGTCTATAACGCCGCCGTTACATCCATCCGCCGTTGCATGTTTTCCAACGCCTTGGCTTCCGGAAGACCCGGCCAGCGGACACGGGCGATCATGTGATCGATACCGAGTTCGTCACGCAGCCAGCGCATCCGCGCGGCTACAGAGCGCTCATCCCCGACCAGGAACTTCGCACGCATGAAGCCATCGAACTCCTCGCGTCCACCGACTTCAGTTGCTGCTCTTACCCTCAATCACGTACAGCACACGAGCCAACCGTGCGAGAGCCCTAACACACCACCAGCCAGTTTCGATCTTACGGGACTCCCCCATTGCTCTTTCGAAGACGTCGCGCCCAAGAACCAACCGTTCGTCCGTAGCGAGATCAATGGCGAAGCTGCCAAGAAGCGACGTGCGGTCGAAAGTGCTCTTAGCGTTGCTCGCTTCATGCAGAGCCTTCGTCTCCAAAACAAGTGCTTCACGCGCCCTACCGCTGTCGCGCAATTGTCGCGAAACACTCCAATATAGCCGAGCACGAAGATCATCATCGCTAATTTCTTCCACGACCCGCACGGCAGTTTTGAACTCGCCGATCTTGGCGTAGGTACTGGCAACCCGCGCCCTGGAAAACGACCCCGCATATGGACTGTCGATTTCAGACACCGGACGCTCCGCCCGGGCGAGCATATCCCTCGCTCCCTTCAGATCACCCAACTGATACCGGCCTTGCGCCACTTCTGTATGCGCCAAAGTGCGGTAGCGTAAATCTCCTATCGATGCGGTAATGCGCAGGGCATATTTCGACTTCGAGAGTTGTGCTTTCTCGGTAGCACCCGACGCTATGGCCCGTACCCGAGCCGGTTCACCCTCGATCCGTCCCATTGCACGAGCGGCAGCGTCGGTCTCGCCCAGCGTCAATCGGACTTTAGCGATCGTCGCCCATGCCGCATCGCGTGCCGGCCCATCCAACACACCCGCCAAATCCGCTACAGCACGTTCGAGCACCTCCACGCCGTAACTGCGGTCTCCCGCCGTCACGAACTTCTCCGCCAGCGATACCATCAACAAAATACGTTTGATTAAATTTCGCTGGCGGCCCAACAAGATCTCAACCTCACCGCCGAGCCTGCGTGCCTCCAAATATGTACGCCGCGTCAGCATGGCGTCGAAAACGGCGGTAATGGCTTTGGCCCGCTGGTTTGGTTCCGGGATTAACCGTGCCGTCTCCAGCGACTGCTCAATCTTGGCGCGCGCCGCCAAGCCTTCGGTGATTTCACGCAGGGCCGCGTAAATCAATCGCGGATCCGAGAGTTTCTATAGCCCAGCAAAGGCATCATCGACGCGGCCGGACAGCGCTTGCTCGCGGATCAAGTCACGCAGCGCCCAATTACGATACTCCTCACGCTCGATTTTATCGACACCTTGCAACGCCAAAGCGAAAAGACAATCTGGCGTTGGCACGACGAAACATTCATATACCTTTGCATCGCCTATTTCCCCGGAGGGGACCTTTTGCAATCTTTGTTGAATTTCCAGACCTTCGTCGAGCAGCGAGCGGGCCGCGGCAATCTGGTTGATCCGGGCCCGGTCCAGTCCAGATTTAACGCCACGGCTCTGTCGTACTTGGCCGTTTAGATGCTCCATCAGGGGCTGCCAATCACGCCCTGTATCGGGCAGGCGATGGGTTCGACTATATCAGCGGATGGCATGACCGGTCGCGATCGTAAATTGGCCGTCGACCGATCCGCTGTAAAATCCAAGATGGGAGAGCGCGGTCTGTACTTCTAATAAAAGCGGCGATAAGGACCGCGTGAGGGCCAGACGATCCACCCGTTCGGCACGGCTATGATTGAGTGGCAATATGACGGTAATCAGTATTGCCAAAAGACACGCCGAAACCGCGCGAAATTCGTGCCCAAACAAGGGGTTACGCTGCCACAATCGCAATACCTAGCGTTTATAAATTCATACCCACTATATATTGTATTAAAATTTGCTGTAAATAACAGTCAAATTACGCGCAAATATCGTATCTCTCGGCCGCTAGTTCGATACAAAGTTCGATATCCGTTGCCAACAAATAGCGTTTCGCCACCAGGTCTTCGGCGGCGGATCGAACTTTCGTTAGATAATCGTCGCGGTCCACGTAGCGCTCTGCGATAGAAAGGCGCGAATCGCCCGTGGCTTCGCGCACCTCCGCATCCTTAGCAAAGGGCAAAGTCGATCCGACATATTCAAGTAACTGCCCGGTACCGCCTGTTTCCGGATGGCGGGGATTGAACCCGGTGTGGGTTGCGACCGGAACCGAGACATCCGGCATGCGAATGCCCGATGTCTCGTTGCCGTCCCAATCCACGGTAGATACATAATCGGGATATGCCGCCGTCTCGATCACCGGCGGCATTACGGCAATTCCCTTCTCCGAATCCGCGCCAAGGTCGAGCGGGTGCATGGTCGTCATGACATCCGCGCCAGGTGGTGTGAGGCCCGCAACCACGGCCAGGGCCACAATGCCCTCGCGCCGGGTCTTACGCGTTCCCTTCGCCGCCATCGGATAATCACTCATCGGCGGTTCCAACTCTTCCGATACCCAGGCGCGTAGGTTTTCCAATGCAGCCCGGTAGAGCGGTCGGTAATCGACAATGTTCAAGAAGTTACAGCCCGCGCTGCCAAACTGCGTGCTGTCTGTCAGGACGGCGACACCCGGTCCGTGTTGTGTTGAAGCGAAGAGGTAACGCCGCACATTGTCCGGTAGGTCGGCATCGCCGCCACTCTCGAGGTTGGTATGGCTCAACCCCGCATCTCCGCGCCAATACTCCGCCGATGTGTCGGTGTAGAATATCTTAGGCAAGTTACCGTTCGCCCGATGCACATCCAACAAGCCGCCGGTGCGTCCAGTTAGAGGATCGCTTTGCGGCAAATCCGCGAACGGAAATAGATGTCCAAATGAAGGTGTCGGTTGGACAGAGGGTTGACCATAGCGACTGTTGAATTCGCCGCGCCGTCCTCCCGAGATATGCGCCAAGACACCGTCCATTGCCGGGCGCCCCGCTTCATCTGTGTTCAAGCCGAAGTGCAAATATGTCCTTAGAAAACGGCCGCATTGAGACTGTCCCTCACCGATCACATGAACTTGTTCGCCCGCAAGCGGCGACTCTTCCTCATAGCGCAGAAAAGACGCGAGATCTCGCGTCGCCAGCATTCCGGCTCCCACAACCGGACAATCGCGCGGCGTATAGAGAACATCGTAAATCAATCCCGGCTCAAATCCGCCCTCAAGCCAGACATGCCCGTCATCTTCAACGACTGATCCGCCAGCGATCATAGCAAAGCGCCATTTCTCACGTGCGATGGTCTCCGGTGCCTCATAAGGCGTGCGGCGTACCAAGAGGCGCGCTTCGGGGTCGTCCGTGGAGCGCGGGCAAATCGGTGTGTGGTGTCCAAGGTCACCGACATGATGATCGGTCAGCGCAAAGCAGTCTTCATGCGAATTCGGTTGAATGCGAAGCTGCATCTGCGTCGCGGGGGTTCGCGCGTCGGTTCGAACTTGCGGTGGCGTCACGCCGATCCGCGTGCGTTCCGGCGTGCGAGGCACATCCCATTGCCATCCGGCCCAAGCCACGGTCCAGCCGTTCTCGAACAAGTGCCCGTCGCCCGGCTGCACTTCCGCCGTGGTCACGGCCGCCACGGGTGTCAAATTGAGCCGTGCCACGGACCGGTTGCCCCGGTTTGGTACCTGCATGAGCAGCGCCCGGTTACCGGCTGAAATATCAACTGGCTTGATGATCGTGACGTCACCGCTGAAGTGTACCAACCCATCAGCACCCCGCTCCGCCAGCGCCAGATCAACCACACCGGCGTTCGCCGTGTTCGCGGGATCGACAGTATGATGCGCGATGGCGTCAACCCGCTCATAGGCGCCAGCGGCACCGAACACGCGTCCGTTTTCGTAAGGCGTGCGTTCCAAAACCTCTAATCGGGTAATCGGCATCGGCGGGGTCCTTTCCTGCGAACTGAAACGGCGAGAAAACGCCGCCCCATTGAACCTACCTCACCTCCCTGCAGCGGCAAGGAAACAGTGTGGTGCGGCGGTGGACAAGCGCCAGATGCGGCGCTAAAGCTGAGCGCATATAGAGCTTCGATCGGATTCGATCGAGGTGGTTATTAGGGCGAAGCAAACCCATTCCGAATGACGCGCCGAATACGATTGAAAAGGCTTTAGCCCTCAATCTTGACCCGTTGAAGTACGGCACATTAATTAAAATTGGCGCGGGTCAAGAAGTCGCCCGCTGGTTCTTCCAAGCTGAAGCCGCCGCGGGAACCATCGCAAGACAATGTCCGCCTATGACATGCACTTCAGCGATGCGATCGACGGCGCTTCTTCGGACAAGAGGTATGTATCTCGGCAGCGTCTGGAGAAGATGCTCGCTCAGGAATACGACTTGATCATTAGCCGCGTCAAAAAACGCCGCCCCGAAGGGTCGACATTCTTTTCCTTCGCCAACACGGTCGCCGCGCAAAGCTTCGAGAAGCATGAGGAATGCCACGGTTGGATGGGTGTCTAGCCCCCTAGTTCTGTGCCATTGCTGATGAGAGTTTCTGGCACCGGTGGCCGCATGTTCAGGGACTGATGTGGAC
>CAXAGK010000337.1:0-4782 GCA_963968305.1 uncultured Rickettsiales bacterium
ACGCTTACCGCGCACGGACTTTTTAACGGGCGCTTTACGCGGGGCCCGCGCGGGTTTCTTGGTGGGCAAGGTGAGCGCCTCGTCGACCAGTTTTTCTTGTTCCATCGTGTGACGGCGGAGCGATCCGGTGGCCGGCGACGCAGCTTCGGGGCGGCCGACATAGGTCACCTGAGGATTGGCTGCGCCGATATCTTCCAGCACGTTCTCGACCCGTTCGCGTGCGAAAAACCAGGAGCCCATATTCCGAGGTTCTTCCTGGCACCAGACAAAATCGGCGTTCTTGAAACGCTCGAGGTCCGTGGTCAGTGCCTTCTTCGGGAAAGGATAAAGCTGTTCCATCCGCATGATAAAGACATCCTTGAGGCCGCGCTTGTCGCGTTCCTCAGCGAGGTCGTAATAAACCTTGCCCGAACACAGGACGACGCGCCGGATGTCGCTATTCTTTGCGAGTTCCTTGGTCCAATGTCGGTCGTCCCAGAGTACGCGGTGGAATGTGGTTCCCATCGCCATCTCACTTAACGCTGAGACGCAGCGTTTGTGTCGCAGTAGGGATTTCGGCGTCATGATGATTAGTGGCTTGCGGAATTCGCGCCGCATTTGCCGCCGCAATACGTGGAAGTAATTTGCAGGCGTCGTTAGATTCACGACCTGGATATTGTCTTCTGCGCTGAGCTGCAGGTAGCGCTCGAGCTTTGCAGAACTATGCTCCGGTCCCTGGCCTTCATAGCCATGCGGCAGCAACAACACGAGGCCGCTCATCCGTAGCCATTTAGATTCGCCAGAGACGATGAATTGATCGATTATGACCTGTGCGCCGTTAGCAAAATCGCCGAACTGCGCTTCCCACATCACCAGTGAGTGCGGCTCGGCCAGGGAATAACCGTACTCGAATCCGAGCACGCCGAATTCCGAAAGCGGGCTGTCGATCACCTCGAAAGGCGCTTGGCCGTAACGAATATTGCTGAGTGGTATATACCGATCTTCGGTGGATTGATCGATTAATACGGCGTGGCGTTGGCTGAAGGTGCCTCGCTGTGAATCTTCGCCCGATAGGCGGACCGGAATGGATTCGCACAAAAGCGTGCCAAGGCCCAACGCTTCCGCCGTCGACCAATCGATGCCTTCGCCGGATTCGATCATCTTTCGTTTTGCGTTCAGCTGCCGGACAATTTTCGGATTAACTTGGAAATTTTGCGGCACTTCGGAAATTGAGTAGCCAACTTCCTGTAATAGCCCAAGATCGACACCGGTCTCGCCGCGCCGCGCATCCCCGCTGGCCAATTGCATGCCAGCCCAACGGCCCTCCAGCCAATCCGCCTTGTTCGGCTTATAGCTGTTGGCGGCTTCGAATTCGGAATCCAGATGGGCGCGGAAATTTTGCACCACTTTGTCGCCTTCGCCCTTCTTGATCAGCCCTTCGTCTTCGAGGTGCTTTGCATAGAGCTCGCGGGTCGTCGGCTGCTCCTTGATATGCCTGTACATGATCGGTTGGGTGAATGCAGGCTCGTCGGATTCGTTGTGACCGTGACGGCGATAACACCACATGTCGATCACGACGTCCTTCTTGAAGCGTTGCCGATACTCCATCGCTATGCGGGCGACATGGACGCAGGCTTCCGGATCGTCGCCGTTGACGTGCAGGATTGGTGCGGAAACGACCTTGGCTACGTCCGAGCAATACGGCGAGGAGCGTGAAAAGCTGGGGCTGGTCGTGAAGCCGATTTGGTTATTCACTACCAAGTGAATGGTCCCGCCGGTTCGATAGCCGCGCAATTGCGAGAGATCGAACGTCTCCGGCACGATACCTTGTCCGGAGAACGCGGCATCGCCGTGCAGCAATAGACCGAGCACTTTCTCGCGTTGCTCATCGCCTTTTTGGCGTTGCTTCGCGCGGACCTTGCCGAGCACTACCGTGTTGACCGCTTCCAGATGGCTCGGGTTGGCGGTCAATGAGAGGTGAATGCTGTTGCCGTCGAAATCCCGGTCGGCGGAGGTGCCGAGATGGTATTTAACGTCGCCGGAGCCCTGTACGTCCTCGGGGTTGGCGGTGTTGCCTTGGAATTCTGAGAAGATCGCGCGGTATGGTTTGCGCATGATATTCGCGAGCAGATTGAGGCGCCCGCGATGCGGCATACCGATGATCACTTCGTCGACGCCAAGTTGAGCGCCACGCTTGAAGATTTGCTCCATCAACGGGACCATCGATTCGCCGCCATCGAGGCCGAAGCGTTTCGTGCCAGTGTATTTGCGGTCAAGATATGTCTCAAACATCTCCGCCTGGGTCAGCCGTTCCAAAATGGTGCGGCGGCCGAGGTCTGTGAAATCAGTGCGGTTGCGAATGCCTTCGATGCGTTCTTGAATCCAAGCTTTCTCATCCGGCTCCTGGATGTGCATGAATTCGACGCCGATCTTGCCGCAATAAGTTTCTTCCAAAACCTTGACGATTTGGCGCAGCGTCGCGCTTTCCATGCCGAGCACGTAGTTAATGAAGATTGGCCGGTCCATGTCGCCATTGGTGAAGCCGAAGGATTCGGGGTCGAGTTCGGAATGCGGTAACGGTTTGACGATGCCGAGCGGATCGAGCTTTGAGTGCAAGTGCCCGCGGACGCGGTAATTGCGGATTAGCATGAGTGCCCGGATCGAATCCATTGTGGCTTGGCGGATTTGCTCCGGTGCCGCCATTGGCATGAAGGGCACGCCCATCATGTTCGCCGGGTACGCCTGACGTTCAACGCCGGCCGTTGCGTCTGACATTGACGGTGCGTCGCCATTGCCGCCGATCACCGATGTTTTGCGTGGTGCCCAGCTCGCGCCTTGTTGCTCGTCTACGACGTTCTTGTCGTCGTCGGCGAGGTCGCGGAAGACTTCCGACCATTCGGGATCGACCGAACTCGGATCCTCGAGATAGCGTGCGTACATCTGCGCCAAATAGGTCTCGTTGGCACCGTAGAGGTATGAATTGCTTTCGAAATCGGAACTCATGAAACCGCTCCCTAGTGGGGCGGGGCGGCCCGGGGTCCGCCCCCGTCGTCAGCCCTACTGCGTTAACCTTTTATGGCTGCCATCATGGTCTCGCCGATCGCCGCTGGGCTATCGGAGACCAAGATGCCGGCGCTCTTCATCGCTTCCATCTTATCGCCCGCGGTTCCCTTTCCGCCAGAGATGATGGCACCCGCGTGGCCCATGCGCTTGCCCGGTGGTGCGGTTTGTCCGGCAATGAAACCGCACATCGGTTTTTTCACCTTCGAATCCTTGATGAACTGTGCCGCATCTTCTTCCGCGGATCCACCGATCTCGCCGATCATGACGATCGCCTCGGTCTCGTCGTCACCCAGGAATGCATCGATGCAGTCGATAAAATTCGTACCGTTAATCGGGTCACCGCCGATGCCGATGCAGGTCGATTGGCCAAGACCGGCCGCTGTCGTCTGTGAGACCGCTTCATAGGTCAAGGTGCCGGAGCGCGAGACAATGCCGACCTTGCCGCGCTTGTGGATGTGGCCCGGCATGATGCCGATTTTGCATTCGTCCGGTGTGATGATGCCTGGGCAATTTGGGCCGATGAGACGGCTGCTGGAGGTTTGCAAAGCGCGTTTGACGCGCACCATGTCATAGACCGGGATGCCTTCGGTGATGCAGATGATGAGCGGAATTGCCGCGTCAATCGCTTCCTCGATGGCGTCGGCCGCAAAGGGTGGCGGCACGTAAATCACCGAGGCGTTGGCGCCGGTTTGATCGACCGCTTGCTGCATGGTATCGAAGATCCGCAGGTCGAGATGCGTCCCACCCCCTTTACCCGGTGTGCAGCCACCGACCATCTTCGTGCCGTAGGCGATGGCTTGTTCGGAATGGAAGGTGCCTTGGCTGCCGGTGAAACCTTGGCAGATTACCTTGGTATCGTTGCCTACCCAGACGGCCATTATTGCGTCTCCTTCACGGCTTGTACGATTTTCGCAGCCGCATCCGCGAGATTATCCGCGGCGATGATCGCGAGGCCAGATTCACCTAAAATCTTTTTGCCGAGATCGACATTCGTCCCTTCAAGCCGAACCACCAGCGGCACCTGCAGGCTGACTTCCCGCGCCGCCGCCACTACGCCTTCGGCGATGACGTCGCAGCGCATGATGCCGCCGAATATATTGACCAAAATGCCCTCAACGTTGGGGTCCGAGAGGATGATCTTGAACGCTGTGGTGACCCGCTCTTTCGTGGCACCGCCGCCGACATCGAGAAAGTTCGCGGGCTCCGCACCGTAAAGCTTGATGATATCCATCGTCGCCATTGCGAGGCCGGCGCCGTTCACCATGCAGCCAATGCTGCCATCGAGTTTGATGTAGTTGAGTTCGTGTTTGGACGCTTCGAGCTCGGTCGGGTCTTCCTCGTCCTCGTCGCGCATCTCCGCGATATCGGGATGGCGGTAAAGCGCGTTGTCATCGAAATTCATTTTGGCGTCGAGCGCAATCACGTCGCCGCTGCCGGTCACGACCAACGGATTAACTTCGAGCAGACTGGCGTCGAGTTCGGTGAATGCCTTGTACAGGGCGGTGAGTAGTTTGACTGCGGATGAAACCTGCTTGCCTTCCAGACCAAGGCCGAATGCGATTTGACGGGCGTAGAAACCTTCCATGCCAAAGATCGGATCGATCGCTACTTTGATAATCTTTTCTGGTGTCTTCTCGGCAACTTCCTCGATATCCATGCCACCCTCTGTGGAGGCCATGACGGTGATCCGGCTCGTCACCCGATCCATTAAGATCGAGAGGTAAAGCTCACGGGCGATAT
>CAXAGK010000338.1:0-4779 GCA_963968305.1 uncultured Rickettsiales bacterium
CGTCGAAAATTACGTCGCCGTTGTCACGATGAATAATCCCCCTGTCAACGCACAGGGCCGGCAATTCCACAATGATATGATGTCGGCCATGGATGAAATTAGCGACTGGAACGACATTCGTATCGCGGTCCTGACGGGTGCCGGAAAATGCTTTTCAGCAGGTGCCAATCTGAAAGCCAAGGCTGAGCGAACGGGGGCACCCGGTGAAGCATGGGAACATAACTGGCACGCTCACAAATGTTTCCACGCCATCGTGGAGTGCCGAAAGCCGATTATCGGCGCGATAAACGGTCCAGCGCTCGGCGCTGGTCTCGGCATTGCCGCATCCTGCGATATTCTTGTGGCATCGGAAGATGCCAGTCTCGGATTGCCTGAAATCAATGTAGGTCTGCTCGGCGGCATGCCATGCGGCTCTTCGGACATTCTAAAACCCGGCGCATGATGCTGACCGGCCAACGGATTAGTGGCTCGAGCTATTCCGGCTCGGCATCCTCGAGGCTTGCGTTCCAACAGATGAATTAATGGAAGCTGCGATGAAAATCGCGCGAGAAATTGCGTCAAAAAGCCCACCAGCGATACTTCTCGCCAAGCATGCGCTCAATACTATTGAGGAAATGAGTTTGCCGGGCAGTTACCGCTTCGAGCAGAACATGACTGTCGAAGTCAGTAAGACAGAGGACGCCGCCGAAGCGACACGAGCATTGCTGGAAAAAAGAGAACCGGTCTTTAAGGGACGTTAAATTAGAAATACGATACGCAGGCGTGAGCGCAGACCTTAACGGTTCGCCTTTTCGACCATGCGTTCGATTTCCTTTTTCACCAGTTCGTCGACCAACTCAGGCAAGTTCTGATCCAGCCACTCCCGCAGTAATGGCCGCAATAACTCTTGGACAAGTTCTTCAACGGTACGGCCCTGACCTAACTGCATGCGACCCGCAATAATACCGGCAAGTTGGCCGAAGGCGTCAACACCTGCCTGTTGCGTCGGGTCCGAGACGATATGACGTACCGGTTCCATAACCGGTTCTGGCTCAAACGGCTCCAGCTCTAATTCTTCTTTCTTATCGTCCTCAAGCAATTCCAGCTCGATTTCGTCATCATCTTCTTCGAGAAGTACTAGATCGCCTTCGTCATCCTCGTCTATAAGCTCAAATTCGGATTCTTCCTCGAGCTCCATTTCTTCTTCGGGCTCGGGTTCTGGCTCCGGCTCGGGTTCTGGCTCCAGCTCGGGTTCTGGCTCCGGCTCGGGTTCCTCCATGGCGATTTCAACCGCCGCGGCAGGAGCTGCTTCCTGCTCGGGTTCCTGATCCTCATCTTCGGAAATAATCTTACGAATGGAGGCGAGAATCTCCTCCATCGAAGGTTCTTGTTGGCCGTTTTCCTCGCTCATAGCCTAACCTTCATATCAATAAACACAAAGCGGCACCCCCAAGTTATAGGTACCAAATACTGTAACTACATCGCACAAGGAAGGTTATTATTTACCAAAACCATAAATCTTGTCACGAACTTTATTATAATGTTCAGTTTCGTTATAATAATCGACGTCGAGATGGTATTCTTTAGCGGTCAATTTTCCGACTGCCGCAGCCAATTCTGTCGCCGCTACAAACTCGTCCCGTTCGGCGCGTACCAAGTTAACCTGAGCGTCCAGCAGCTCCTGCTCCGCATCGAGTACGTCCAATACGGTCCGCGAGCCAACATTCGCTTCTTGGCGGACACCTTCCAACGCGATCTCACTGGATTCAATCTCAATCTTAAAGGCTTCGATCCGGGCTCGGGCTGTTTGTAGATCTTCCCAAGCTGTTCTTGAAGTTTCGATTGCCGCGCGTTGGACATCCAAATATTCGAGGCGCCGCTGAGCCGCACGCTGCTTAGCTTCACGAACCCGGGATGAGACCGCACCTTGTTGGTAGAGCGGGATCGTTAACGTCGCCAAAATTTGAGCAGATTCATTCGTGGATCCAGCGGAAGACTGATCCGCCGACTTTCTGAGCGTACCTTCAAGACTCACTTCTGGAAGTAGCTCGCCAGTGACCTTTCTGACATACTTTTGCGCTGCTTTTTCAACAAAAAGAGCAGAAACAACATTAGGGCTCTTTTTCGAAGCCTCGCTGATCGCGGTCTCAAGCGCTTCCGGTAATTCGTATTTTAGATCTGGCGACTTCAAATCAGCGGGCGCTATTCCGATAACACGCTCGAAAACCGTCCTCGCATTCTCTAGATCACCTTCCGCCTGAATCCTATCCGCTTTCGCCCGCGCCAATCGCGCTTCGGCTTGGGAAACGTCAGTTCGCGTTACTTCACCAACCGAAAACCTGTCAGTTGTCGCTTCCAGCTGCCGCAACAGGACTTTTTCGTTGTTGATTTGCAGTTCCACGACAGCTTGGTCGCGGACGACATTTATATAAGCAGTGGCGGCATCCAAGAGAACGCCCTGCTCGACGTCTGTTAACTCGGCGCGTTGCGCCTGAATCTCAAATTCACGCTGCTCCGTTTCCGCGACCGTTTGTCCACCGCGGTATAAGCTTTGTTCAACCAAAATTTCAGCTGATTTCGGTTTGCGTAATCCCCGGGATCCGAAAAACCCGCTGGCGCTGTCGACCCGATTAAAGCCCGAACTCGTACTGAACTCCACGTTCGGTCGCCAATTCGAGATCGCCTGATTGTCGCGCTCGTCTGTCGCCCGCAACTCTGCGCGAGCTGCCTGCAAACCTGGATTTGTAAGATACGCGTTTGACAGCGCTTCCTCGATCGTCTGCGCATTTACTGATATGGAAGAGACGCCGCAGGTAACAGCTATCGCAGCGATACTGACAATTCTTTTCATTTCAAATGAAAACTTATTCTTGTCGAATTCTCTATCTGCTTTCACTTCCTGGATCACCATCACGCCGCCGACATCCTTATCTATCGCCAACAACCCGCACGGACATCAGTTGCGCACGGGTTATTCAAGTAACGGCTTTCAAATTCAAGCCAATTCCTCACAATTAAATACACAACATGTAGCAACATGAAAGAATTAAAATACAAATTCTTGTTTTTTATCGAAGTCAGAGAGCTTTCCGACGGTAATATCGAAGATTCCACGGCTCGAGACATTACCGGATAGTTTAACATAGAGCGTCGCACACCCGATTCCATTCCCCGAGTCGACGATCGCGACCAATCTCCCGCCATCCGCCAATTGCTCAAAAACGGCATTTGGGATCTCAGAAACCATACCATCGATAAAGATCACATTGTAGGGGCTCTCGGTTTCCCAGCCCCGAGTCAGCGGACCTTCCACCACGACCGCATTATCAAGGTTAAGCTCCGAAAAAAGCGTCCCTGCTTTTTCAACGCACGCCTTATTACTCTCAAGTGCGATGACCGAAGATGCCAGGTTCGCCATCACGGCAACGGAATAACCAGTGCTGGCACCGATACAGAGTACCTCATCATTCGATTTGATGCCCGCTTCTTGTATCAAACGTCCTGAGGCCATAGCAGCCATCAAGCAGCGACCTTCGCCACACGGAATGTCCATATCGGCATAGGCCATCTCTTCACGCTCGCGCGGCACGAACCTTTCTCGCGGCAATGTCGACATCGCCCCGAGAATCCGACTATCGGTAATCTTGTTCGTGCGAAGTTGGCATTCGATCATATTTTCGCGCGCGTCACCGAAATCCATCTTCACTTTTCTCCCGTGAAATTCGTCTTGGAAGCAACCCAATAAGGTATCTCTTACTTTATATAACGGTCCTCTATCGAACACAATCGGACTCACCCCACCACATCGCTTGACCCTGCGCGAAACCCCGATTATACCACGCGTCTCCGCGCATTGCGGCACCGTCCGCACCGAGGTCCGGTGGCAGAGTGGTTATGCGGAGGACTGCAAATCCTTATACGTCGGTTCGATTCCGGCCCGGACCTCCACCTCTTTTTCGGGGCATTGAATTTACACATTTTTTTGAGCCTCATCGTCTAGCCCTCTCCCACCCCTACTCTCGGTTAGACACTTTTGTTCGCGCAATGTCCGCTTCGAGCCGGTCGCTGGCATTGTCAGCCATGAGCCGTTTGCGGGCGGCCGCTGTATACCGCTGAACTTCCTTCAGGGTCTTCCAGCCACCCATTGCCATGATCTCGTGGTCGCTACAGCCCAGCTCGGCGAGCCGAGCCGCGGCTGCTTTTCGGGTGCCATGCGAGCTACAGTGCGGAAGCCCGGCCGCGTCGCACCAGTCGCGCACCTTGTTACCAAATCCGTTCACCGAAAACGGCTTGCCGAATTCCGTCTCAAGGAAAATCATATCTCCGGTAGGCGACACATCGATGATCGCGCGCAGCTCATCGAGAAAGCGAATATCCATATCGACCGGCGCCCGGTTCCGATTTTTGAACTGGGTATATTGGAGCCGCCCGCCTTTCGTGACGTACTGGCGCCCGAGTAGAACCACGTCGGAGATGCGCGGGCAGCCCGCATATAAAGACAGCGACAACCACAGCCGGGGCTGAGTACCGATCGGGTACGTCGCCTCGAATTTCTCGACCTCCTCGATCGTCCAGGAGTGATGTCCCTTCGGGTTGTTGCTCTTCAGAAATGCGACATCGCGCGTGGGGTCCCGGTCGATGCCAGGAAGATCGCGCGCCAACGCGGCCTTGTAGATATAGCGGATGACCTTGACGTCGCCGTTCGCGGCCGAAGGCGTGTCCGTCTTCTTGTCGCGGATTTTGGTGACTGCCTGACGGTTCAACATCGCGTACGGAAGGTCTCCGTATTCCCTACACAGC
>CAXAGK010000339.1:0-4773 GCA_963968305.1 uncultured Rickettsiales bacterium
ACATCGGCATGTTGATCAAGTAGCGGTCGTCGTCGGAGACGCAGGTCCAGACGTCACGGTTCATGCCTGCGAAATTGTGAAGGTAGGAGGACAACACACCTTTGGAGGCGCCGGTCGTCCCCGACGTGTAGATAATTGCTTGCGTGTCCCAGGGTTCTATCTCGCGCGATAGCGGCGCGAGCTCACCGGCCTTCGCCAGGAGTTCCGCATAGGTGAGCGCGGCCAGATCTTTGACTGGAGACGCCGCGTCGCCGACCGTTACGATGGTTTCCAGCATGGCCGTATCGATATCTTCGAGGCGAGCGACCAAGTCCGGATGGACAATTGCGAGTCTGGCGTCCGCATTGTCGATGACATGCGCTAACAGATCACCGCGATAGGCGACATTGACCGGAACGAAAACCGCGCCGATATACCCGAGCGCACAATACGCCTCGAGACATTCCTTGCCGTTCGGCAGCCAAACAACCACGCGGTCCCCTTCACCGATGCCCATGGCCTGTAAAGCCGCGCCTAGGGCTTGGGCGTGAGCGCGTGTCGCGGCATAGGTCCAGGTCTCGTCGTCCTCGAAGACGGAGAAAACTTGATCGGGCGTCGCGTCCGCCCAATGGTCGAGAACGTAACGGAGAACGCAGGTGTCGCGGGAAGGGATGGTGTTCGTCATGTGACTTTTCTTGCGCTTGGTTGGTTCACCCGTCGACAGGCTTAGGATGAGGTATTGTTTGGGGCGATTATAGAGACCTCACCGTGGGTCTGTCGAAGGGTGAAGTCATTGGAAGGCACGACAATATGTCGCTTTGTACGGTTGGCGGTTTCGGCTCAAGATCAAGTTTTTGAAACAAAAGGAATGCCGTCATGCCGCAGCCGGACCACGTTACCGCTCTCGATATCAAGGATCGCGACAATCTCGACGAACGGCGCCGAAAGTATCTGCGCATCCTGCAGGATAAGCTCGGTTTCGTGCCGAACGTCATTCAGGCCTATAGTTTCGATAATGCCAAACTGGCTACATTCACGGATTTCTTTACCGACTTGATGGGCGGGGAGTCGGGCGTGAACGCGCTGGAACGGGAGATGATCGCGGTCGTCGTCTCTTCCATCAACCGGTGTTATTACTGTCTGGTCTCGCACGGCGCGGAAGTGCGGACGCAGTCTGGCGATCCCGAGCTTGGGGAAATACTGTCGATGAATTACCGCGCGGCGGAGCTGTCACCGCGCCATCGTGCCATGCTGGATTTCGCGGCTAAATTAACCGAAGCGGCCCACCAAATCGAGGAAGCGGACCGGCAGCTTCTGCGTGATGCCGGTTTCAGCGATGGGGATATCTGGGATATAAGCGCGGTCGCCAGTTTCTTTAACATGACCAATCGCATGGCAAGCGCAGTCGATATGATGCCGAACAAGGAATACCACGGGCAGGCCCGTTAGTGGGCGCAGTGCTGATTCCAAAGGGTGAGCCTGCCGTGTGTAGCTTTATGCAGGCCCAGGGCAAATGTGCCGTTCTTTCGGTAGTTTAATGATCGTGCGCTTCATCAACCGATTGCCTGATTCTTTGAAGGCTTGGCGTTTGTGCAGCAAGAAGTCGTTATCCCACATCACAACATCGCCGAACCGCCAATTGTGGGCGTAGACATATTCGGGTTGGGTTGCGGCGTCGGTTAATTCGGCCAGCAGCGCCCGTCCGGCTTCTTCCTCCAAACCGCCGATGCCGGTCATCATGCCGGGATCGAGATAGAGAGATTTTTCGCCAGTGATCGGGTGACTGTTGACGACAGCATGTTTGACCGGTGGCAGGCGTTTGCGGATTTCTTCCGACGGCTCGTTCCCTTCGTTGTAGTTGCCGACCCGCTGCATGTAGTCGAAGACGCCGGCTTTTCCCTCCGCGCGTTTTTTTAACGCGTCCGGCATGCCTTCATACGCCTGGAGTAAGTTGGCCCAACTCGTGTCTGGATTATCCGACGGCAACTCAACCGCGTATAGTAAACATCCTGTCGCCGGGTAAGGGACGAAGCTTTGGTCGGTGTTTCACGCAAGTTCCCGCGTCCCGAGCCCACCGATCCCGACACCGTCCGCATTTTTTTATGTTGGAGACGGTGGTGATCTAGCGCGCAGTCGGGGATGCTCAGTCGGGTCGGGTGTGTGGCACGACTTCCCCGAAATGCTCACTAAACTGGATCAATTCCTCTTCGCTGACCGCCTGGCGCCGGAAGACCATGACACCGTGGCGGCTCCATAGATCGCGGAGCTCCTTGATAGTCTCGGTTGTCGGCTCTTCCCAAAGGTTAATGCCCTTGATTTCGATGGCGAAGCTGCCGTCGATATGGTTTGTGGTCAATGGCATCGTATCTAAACTGGCCGGTCGCCGCGCAGAATGATGCGCCAGAGCAGACGCTCTTCCGTCATGTCGTATTCCGGGTCGGCGCGATGCATGGTGCAGCGGTTGTCGAGCATCACGACATCGCCGAGTTGCCAGTGATGGCGGAGCATATTTTCGGGTTTGATCGATTGGCTCAAAAGGTCTTCGAGAAAGGGGCGAACTTTTTCCTGCTCCATTCCTTCTATGCCAAGCGCCTTGGTAACATGGAAATAGAGCGCTTTTTTGCCGGTCTCCGGGTGGGTGCGGATCATCGGTTGGCGGACGGCTTTGTCGTATTGATCGCGGTCGCGGTCGGTGTAGTTCGGGTTGTCCTGTTCCAGATGATTGATCGTGAGTTTCCCGTCAATTACGGCTCGAGAGTCAGATGAAAGATTGTCGAGCCCCGCATACATATTGGCAAAACAGGTATCACCGCCCTTCGATGGCAGCTTTTGCGCATACAGTACGGTCGCTTTGGGGGGGCGCTCGTGATTGGTGTGGTCCGTGTGCCACATCGAGGCCGGGCGCATCTTTTCTCGGTTGATGATACGGCTGACCATTGGTGTTTCGGGCAGGCGAAAGCGTTCATTGTGTTGCAGCATCGGCTCGCCGAATTGCGCCATGCTATCGCGGTATTCCTCGGCTGTTAGATCCTGATCGCGGAACACGAGAACGATGTGATCGAGAAAGGCTTGGTTCATCGTCGCCTTTGTTTCGGCATCCATCGGGCTGCTTAGATCAAGCCCAGTTACTTCTGCGCCGAAAGTGCCGTCGAAGGGGCGAACTGAGGGGGAGGGCATCGGGAGCCTCACACGTTGATATCTGTTCTAAGGTAAAGTGTTCCGCAGGCCCCCACTCGACAAGCGCGCTTATGCGGATGTTGGGGCGCGGCCGACCAAATCTATCAATGTCGTTAGAGAGGAGGCGGTTTCGATATTCTGTGCCAGTTCGAATATCTCCGATGCGTGGTTGCGGCTGATCACACCGGCGCAACAATCATGGAACTTCGTCTCTAGGCGTTCCTTGGGGAACCATCGCTCCGGTTTGCCGATCGCCAGCGGGATGATTTGCTCGAGCCGTTGCCCCGATTTGGTCGTTATCGTCACGACGGAGCCGAATTCGGAATTCCCGCTGACCCGCTCGTCCAGCTCCATGCGTACCTTCTCGATCAATCCAGAGGCATTAATGCGCGATACTTCCGCATCGTCGAAGCTCCGCAAGGTGACGTCGCCGTCTAGGAGGGCGCCGGCGATGCAGTATCCCATGCAAAACTTCGCCTCCATACCGTTTGTCGCCCAGTCGTAGATCATCGGCTCGAAATGCATTTCCGTCACGCCGATGCGGATATCGCTGATCGCGTCCAGACCACCGTCGATTTGGTCGCGTAGATTGACAGCGGCTTCGATGGGCGGGTGGGCAGCTCCGCAGGCGGGATAGGGTTTCAGGCCAAGGCCAAATTCGGTCAGAATTTCGAGTGGATCTCCCCAAGTCTCAAATTGTGGCCAATCGATATCGCCGTGATGATTGAAAACCTCAGCGAAACCATAGGGGTGCTCAAGTATCTCTGTGCTAGCGGAAACTCCCGCACGCGCCATCAATGCGGCGAGGACTGCATTCCGTGCGGCATAGCCCACATGAAGTGGTTTTGTCATGGTGCCAAAATTGGCGCGCAGACCGCTCGCTGCCGATGCAGCCAAAGCCAAGGAACGGGCATAGGCGTCCGCATCAAGGCGCAGCATCGCGGCCGCGGTCGCGGCGGCACCCATGGTTCCGAATGTGGCACTGGCATGCCAACCGTTCTTATAATGCGCCGTGTTGAGCGCACGGCCGAGTTTGCTGACCATTTCGATGCCGAGGATATAGGCGCTCAGCGCTTCCGCACCGGAGATGTCCTCAAAGGCGGCCGTGGCGAAGACCGCCGGTACGATGGATGCACCGGGATGGGCGTAGGCGGGGTGGGTCACGTCGTCATAGTCGATAGCGTGGGCCAAGGCGCCGTTATAAAGGGCGCTATCATGAGGGGAGGCGGATCGTCCGGTTACGGCGAGCGGGGCGCCTTGACTGACTGGCACGTCGAAGACGATTCCGCCCAACATTTCCGCAAGAGGCTCGCCGCCACCCGCGATCATGCAGCCGAGTAAATCGGTGATTGCGTCGGTCGCCATCGCCCGCGCTTTCTCCGGAAACGAGGCGGGACGACTGTCCAATGCAAACTGAACGAAGTTATTCGTCGCACGAAGTGTAACCATTCGTTCATTCGCTCCGTCTAATGTGGGTGTTGGTTCGTTTGCGGGCCCTATCAAAGTCAGGGGAAGGCAAAAGTGGAAAAAAACTTGTACGGTTTTATCTGGCGCTACAGTCGGGGCTATCAACTTGGCATCCTCGCGGTGACAATCGCTTCTTTTCAACTGCTGTAC
>CAXAGK010000340.1:0-4769 GCA_963968305.1 uncultured Rickettsiales bacterium
GCGAAACGCAAATTCGCCTCCATGCCGGTCAAGGCATCGGGGGATAGGCTCGCGCGCTCCTCAAGGGCGATGCGGACCTCGTCTTCCCAATCAAGCTCATCCGGCGCGAACGTGACGAGCCCAAGGTCGAGTGCATCCTGTGCATCCAGCGCATCACCGATTCGATTGTCGAGCGCGGTCATACTCTCGCGGTCGTCGTAGAACCGCGCGGCAAGACGGGTCATGCCGTTTGCCATTTCGTAGCCGCCAAAATTCATACGGCTGAGCGCAATCTTTGGCGGCGTCCCGTCTTCTTTCGGCAAGTCGAGCATGTATCCGCGGTCAGCCGCCAGCACCAACTCCAACAGCGTACCCGCAAAGCACGACCCTTCCTCGATCAAAGCGAATAGGCTGCGAGACGAGACGTCGAGGCGCGACAATGTACGTCGCAAGAACCCGATGACTTCCCGCACGAACCAATCTTCCGCGAAGCGCTCCATGGCCGCGTCGCAAGCCAGTACCCGCGCGGCATCCCCTTCGGTTTTTAGCAAGAACGTACCAATCTCCGCATTATTCGTGCGTAGCATCAATATTGCGTCGTCAAGCTCCCGTGCCATCGCCAGCGGCCACCACTTGGCTCCAGCAGCGTGAATACCGGCAAGATCTTCCGGCTCGTCGCCCTTCGGTGCACACAGCGTAATC
Source organism: uncultured Rickettsiales bacterium (assembly GCA_963968305.1). Lineage (GTDB taxonomy): Bacteria > Pseudomonadota > Alphaproteobacteria > UBA8366 > UBA8366 > UBA6544. Next base: position 682 of record CAXAGK010000340.1, read on the forward strand.
GTCGCGGCGCGCTCAACAGGGTCAAACGACGCATCGACAAACTCGTATCGATATCCGTTCTCATCCGAGATGCCATTCAGCGGCGTCAGGGCAATTCCCGGCACGTCACCCGGCCGGTCACTCGCCTGCGCAAGTTCGACGGCGCGGCTACGCACCTTGTCGACGAAACTGTTCGGCGCCACCACTTCATCTACAAATCCCCATTCCTTAGCGCGCCGCCCGCGCACCCCTTCCGCGCTGGTGCAGAAGACATCGGCGAGGTCACGGCGAACCTTTCGCTTGTCTACGACGCGCGTTAATCCCCCCGTGCCCGGCAGGACACCGAGTAGTGGCACTTCCGGTAGGCTGACGGCGCTGGATCGGTCGTCGACCAGGAAGATTTCATCGCACGCCAAAGCTAGTTCATAACCACCGCCTGCCGTCGTCCCGTTGCAGGCCGCCAGAAACTTCAGTCCCGAACGCTCGCTCGCGTCTTCCATGCCATTGCGGGTCTCGTTCGTGAATTTGCAGAAATTCACCTTCCAGCCGTGATCGGATAGGCCGAGCATGTATATGTTCGCGCCGGCGCAAAACATTCTTTCAACACCGCTAGTGACCACGACGGATCGCACCTCCGGATGTTCGAAGCGGATGCGGTTGAGCGCGTCATTCAATTCGATATCAACACCGAGATCGTACGAATTAAGCTTCAATTTATATCCCGGCTGAATGCCGCCATCTTCGTCCACCGCAAGCGTCAGCGTCGCGACCGGTTGGTCGATTGAGAGTGTCCAATGTCGATACCTCGACGGATCGGTCTCATAGACAATCATTGCAAATCCAGTCCTGTCCCCATGCGCCTTAATCCTCATGCACAACGTAACATGCATTATAATACATGCTTAATGTCCAGCAAGCTCATCCTTCATCAAACCCTGGGCAAGGCTTAATATTTTGTCTGAACTCTCTTCAATGGTTTGCCCAGACGTATCAAATGTCGCCAAAGCACGGCTGTATGCGGATTCACGAGCCAAAAGAATTTGCCGCAGATCGCGCATCGCCTCGCGATTATCCGCCATCGGCCGCAGATCCCCTTGTTCCACCACACGCGACATATGCTCTTGTGGCGTCGCTTGAATCCACATCGTATGCGTACGCGCCAAAAGCGCCTCGAACGCCGCATCGTTTGTGACGATGCTGCCACCGGTGGCAATTACAACTGACTCATGCTCGTCCAATACACGTGCCAGGCACCGGGATTCATAACGCCGATAGGCGGGTTGGCCAGCCAGAGAGAAGAGGTCATCGAGAGAGCCGCCGTAATCCGCCTCGATAACTCGATTTAATTCAATGAACGTATACCCCAATCGTTCCGCCGTAATTCGGCCTAATGTCGATTTTCCAGCGCCGCGCAGTCCAATCAACCCAATACGTTTGGCACGTCCAGCAACCGGCCCACCCGGTGCCTTCTCTCGTAACCAATCGATCGTTCCCCGAAGGTAAGTCTCTCCCATGCTGGCAATCAGTCCCATGGCCTCTCGCTTTAGCGGCATATCCACTTCCCCATCTCGCAACAACAAGTCAATGGGCATCGCCATGGCATCGGCTATGCTCAGAAGCACAAGGACCGATACGTTACCGCGTCCGGCTTCAAGCTGCGCGAGATATCTTTCGGAGACTCCGGAATCACGCGCCAAAATTTTTCGCGTCATTCCTCGCGCGGCACGCGCAGATCGAACCCGTTGACCAAGTCCATTTAAGAACTCCGCGCTTTCGTCGCCCAAGCGTTCGAATTTCTTATTAGTTCCCACGATCGCCCTTTGCTTTACATGCCTTAAATATGAATTATAATGCACTTTCAATTCCAAACCAACTATCAACGGCGGGCCTCATGGCGTTGGGCAATACGGGACACACGGGACATGGCTTCGGACATCAGGATACTTGTCGGCACGATGACCGGCACAGCGGAGCTTTGCGCAGAGGAAATGTGCAACTCATTGGAAGCCGCGGGACACACGGCAGAAATGATCTTGATGGACGGTCTGGAAGCTGACGTCTTCGATCCGGAAGCCGCTTTTATCATTTGCGTTTCCACCTATGGCCACGGCGACGTTCCGGACAATGCGAAGAAACTCTACAAATCGCTACAATCCCAAAAACCGGCGCTTTCGGGACTGCAATACGGCGTCTTCGCGCTCGGCGACATAACCCATGGCGAGACATTTTGTTGGGGCGGTATTACTTTCGATAAAGTGCTGACTGAGTTGCAGGCGACCCGTATCGGAGAGATCGTCAAGAACGACGCGACATCAGGCGAACTGCCGGAAGATCAAGCAGGCGAATGGGCTGCCGAATGGGTTAAGCTGCTGGACGTATAAGGCTCACTTCAAAGCCGAGCGATCTGAGATACCGGGGAGGGTAAGACATGTCGGACGAAATGCTCTATAACGCCGCCGCCGACCTGCTGGAGCGCAACCTGAATGCCGGTCGTGGTGAGAAGACGGCGTTCATCGACAGCAGCGGTAGTTACAGCTATGCTGACGTAGCCCAGCGCGCCAACCGGGTCGCCAACATGCTGGCATCCCGCGGTATTGAGGCGGAGCAACGGGTCGTCCTTTGCATGTCTGATACCATCGATCTGGTCGCCGCATTCCTCGGCGCGATCAAAGCCGGTATCGTACCCGTACCGGTTAACACGAGGCTCACGGAAAAAGACTACGCCTATATCGTCGAAGATAGTCGCGCGACGGGACTTATTATTTCCAAAGCCTTGCTGCCCGCATTCAAGGGATGTGCGGAGGCTGCTCGACTGAAAACGGTGCTGATCTCCGGCACGGATGCAGGCAAGCATGAGCTGTTGTCGGTCGCGATGAACGCGGCGGCCGACACCTTCGAGACGGCGCCAACACGGCGCGACGATATGTGCTTCTGGCTTTACACCTCGGGCACGACCGGCATGCCGAAAGGAGCGGTTCATCTACAGGGTAGCATCATCGAGACAGTCGACCTCTACGCCACGCCCACCCTCGGTATCGACGAGAGTGACGTCGTCTATTCAGCAGCCAAATTGTTCTTCGCCTATGGTCTCGGCAACGGACTCTCGTTCCCGATGGCGGCCGGGGCCACCACGGTTTTATTGGAAGGGATGCCGACGCCGGATGCGGTCGGAGAGATTCTGGCCAATTACGGCGTGACGATCTTCTTCGGCGTGCCGACCCTATACGGCATGCTGCTCGCCAGCGATTCCTTACCCGAGGAGGACCATCACAAGCTCCGCATTTGCGTCTCAGCGGGCGAAGCATTACCGGGTGAATTACTGCGCCGTTGGAAGGAACGCACCGGCGCCAACATATTAGACGGTCTCGGCAGCACAGAAATGCTGCACATCTTCCTCACCAATCACCAGGGCGACATTCGCGCCAACAGTTCCGGCAAAGCGGTCCCCGGCTACGAACTGCGCCTCGTCGACGATGACGGTAGCCTCGTGAGTGACGGCGAGTTGGGTCACCTGGAAGTCGCCGGGCCCACCAGCGCCATCATGTATTGGAATCAACGGGAAAAGAGCCGTGACACATTCAAAGGCCAATGGACCCGCACCGGCGATAAATACACGGTCGATGGCGAAGGCTATTACATTTATGGCGGCCGCTCAGACGACATGATGAAAGTCGGCGGCATCTACGTCTCGCCCTTTGAAGTCGAAGGCGCGCTGCTGGAACACGTCGCCGTGCAGGAGGCCGCCGTAGTCGCGCATCCGGATCAAGATGACCTGATCAAACCCAAGGCCTTCGTCGTGACCGCAGCGGGATATGAAGGCTCAGAGGCGCTCGCAGACGAACTACAGAGTTTCGTTCGAGAAAAACTCGCCGACTACAAATATCCCCGCTGGGTCGAATTCCGCGGCGAATTACCGAAGACGGCGACCGGAAAGATTCAGCGCTTCAAACTACGGGCTTAACTGTCAGCCGGTTTTCAACACCAGAAACTCCGAGAAGTCCGGCTCGTGCGTCATCGACCAGTAGTCGACCAAGCGCCACGGCATGACCGAGACTACCCGCCCTTTGGCATTGCGGTAATAGGTCGACATCCCCGGATGGGTCCAGATC
>CAXAGK010000341.1:0-4762 GCA_963968305.1 uncultured Rickettsiales bacterium
GCTCTAAGCTGTGCACAATTTGAGCCATCAACGTTCACGGCGCGGAATGCACCACCGTTTACACCGCCATAGAAACCCGGAAGAAAGGCATACGAGACAAACGAATGCTCGGTAATACCATTCGTAGCCGTATCACCGGCACCCATCCAAACAGTACCGAAGCTTTTGTGTTTAAGTGAGATTTCAGCCTTACGGGTCTGCAGGTCATTGCCGCTTCTTGAACCGTGTTCGGTATCAGCTTGCGCGGGTCCGTTTCTGTTATCGTCGACCGCAATTTCCATTTTGGTTGCGACACTCAGGTCGGAGTTAACTTTGCCTTTACCTTTGAGCACCACACGCGAACTACTGAAATCACTGTCAGAATGACGGACAGACGTTCTGCCATCATCTACGATTGTGATCTGACGCGATACGTGGCCGCTGATGCTCAAGGATACTTGATCCTTGCCGCTCTTGATAACTCTTGCATGATCCTTGGCGCTGACTTGGCCGGCAAACGCGACACCAAGAGCGACCAAAGCCGTACCTGCAAGCAGGTTAGTTGCTTTGAACTTGGACTGAGACATAAAACGCTCCTCTCATAAGCGTGAAATTACATAAAGTGCCCGGAGAGAGCCGTAGTTTAGCGATCTCCCATTGGTCACAATAATAAATTAGTCGCCGGAAGCCCTCAGTCGCAAAGCTTTTGAACCGTTTTGGGGTAAATGAGGAATGGGGTGTGATAGAAATGCAACACTCTCAATGATGCGCACCGACTAACGACTTTCCGATAATCTGCTTACGCTCTCATCCCGGCGGTATCAGCACTCCCAGGATTGATCCGCGCCGGTTCAGCGCTTATACCCATTCTTACATCAAATGTAAGTCATGAAGTCGGACCACGCATACGGGATGGGAAGATTGGAATATCCTGCGGCATGTCTTTGAAGGAAAATAACTTTCAACCGCTCACGCGTGAGAGCATCCAAAACGGTGCGATCCGGCGACACCTGGAGGATGCGGTTCGGCTCGGGTTGTTCGAACCGATGTCGGATACGGCGCGGCGTGCGTCCCTGGACGCGACTATTGCGGCGAACCCAGGTCGCGACGTCTGGGTTTTCGGATACGGGTCGCTAATGTGGAACCCTGCGTTTCATTTTCAGGAACGGCGGCACGGTCTGATCCGGGGATACCACAGGAAATTCTGTCTTCGGACGGAGTTGGGCCGAGGAGAACCGGGAAATCCAGGATTGATGCTCGCACTCGATAATGGCGGTTCCTGCCAAGGAGTGGCGTTTCGTATCGCACCGGAGGTCGTCAACGAGGAACTGGATATTATTTGGAAGCGCGAAATGCTAGCCGGCGCCTATCGCCCACGATGGTTGCGCGTTTTGGACGCCCGGGGCAAATTTAATGCGATCACCTTTGTGATTGACCGAAATTTCAAACATTACGCCGGTCAACTTCCGGAATCGGAGATTGTCCGACTTTTAGCGACGGCCGGCGGTCGCCTGGGTACATGCCGGGAATATCTAGAAAACACCGTCCAACAACTTGATCTGATTGGTGTGCGATATGGAAAGATGCACGATTTATTGAGTAAAGTTAGAAAATTTGCAGCGCCATAAGGAGAGCGGGTCACATGGTCGATAAGATTCAAAAAAGCGAGCAGGAATGGATGCAACAATTGACACCGGAGCAGTTCCAAATCTGCCGCCTAAAAGGTACCGAACGTCCGTATACCGGAAAACTTAATGACGAGAAGGGCACCGGTTTATACAAATGTATTTGTTGCGGCCATCCGCTTTTCGCGTCCGACACCAAGTTTGAGTCCGGCAGCGGTTGGCCCAGCTTTTATGCCCCGCTTGGCGATGATGCCGTCGCCACGGAGGAAGATGTCTCGCATGGAATGCGGCGCGTTGAGGTCATGTGTGCAAAATGCGCCTCACATTTAGGCCATGTGTTTGACGACGGCCCGAAACCTACCGGATTGCGATATTGCATGAATTCGGTATCGCTCGATTTTGACGAACGTAAAGACGATTGACGGTAATTTCTGGTGTTACACGTCTCGCGCAAATGCTTAAATCAGCACCTAAAATTTAAATGAGCCAGCGGAAGCTATGACCACAGAATTTGCGGACGAAACGTTTGTAAACAGCGAAGTTAGGTTAATATTCCCGGTCCCAATTCTAACTTCGCAAGTCGATAATGCTGCGGCATTAAACAAACAGGTTTTGAGAGACATCAAGGATTTACAGGCCAACACGCCGAACGGGCGCCCCGAAAGCTGGACCGCGCCGGTATACACATCTCTTAATTCCGCCGACCAACTTCATCATTTGCCGCAGTTCACACCACTCATGACAGCGATTAATGTAGAAGTTGCCCGTTTCGCCGAAGCACTGGGAATGGATTACCAGCGACATCCGCTAAGAATGAAAGATTGTTGGTTTAACATTTACGGGCCGAAAGATGGGCAGGAGCCGCATAACCATCCCAATAGCTTTATCAGCGGCACGTATTACGTAAAAGCGCCTGATGGTTGCTCGGGAATACGGTTCCACTCACCAACTCAGGATACCATGTTCATTCCTCCGCAGACTTCCAAAAATGAGTTGAATGGAACCATGGCCGAGCTTCCCGTCGAAGATGGATTGCTGGTTCTCTTCCCGAGCTGGCTTAAACACAGCGTTCAGCCCAATTCCGTTCGGGGAGAACGCATTAGCATTTCATTTAACGTCTTTATGTAGAAACAATAACAAGTTAAAGATAATCTCTGCCCCACGCTTAAAACTTCACTAGAAATAATTGTTCGGTATCCTGCAACCCGTGACGAAATTTTCGGTGCTAGATAGATTCGATTTCCGGGTCTATAAACCCATATTGCTCAAAGCGTTCAGATTGCCGAAGGCCACGAACCATCGACGGTTTGAGCGCCAAATTCTTTGGTTTTATGCAGAAACGATTGTCAGCGGCGGCAAGTCCGCCCCATGCGAGCGAGGATAACAGTGTCGGACGCGGATAAAGAAACAGCAGAAGCTTCGGAGGACGAGGAAAAATCGTCCGAGTCGAAACGCCCATCGCGACGCCGCTTTGGTGTCCGCTACATCATCATCGGCTTGGTGGTCATCGTCGGCGGCATCTTCGCTTTCCGCGAAGTTCACCAGCGGATAATTTACGTTTACGAGTATGATGCCCGCATCGCTGGCGACATGGTGACCGTCAGCAGCCGGGTGGCCGGATGGGTGACCAAACTTCCAGTCACGGAAGGGCAGTTGGTCGATGGCAATCAAATGCTTATCAAGGTCGACGACCGTGAATCGAACTTGCTCATAAAGCAGCTACAGGCACAAAAAGACGCAATCGCCGGACAGCGTGACCGCTTGGTTGCCGAACGCAAATTGGTCGACAGTCAAACCGAGACCCGCGTGAACACCCAACTGGCCGCGGTAAATGCGGCGAAGGCGACAGTCTCTGCCCTCAAACCGCAGTTGGTGAACGCGCAATCGCAATTGGCGCAGGATCAAGCTCTCTTTGACAAGAAAGTCATCTCGCGGCGGCAGTTCGATCAAACCCGAACCACGATGCAGCGGATCGACGGCGAATACCGAACCCGTGTCGCGGAATTGGAAGAGGCGCGTAACAAATTACGCGAGGCACGGGCCGAAACCCAGCGACTGGCCGTTCTCGACAGCGAGATCATAATTCTGATTCACGAAGAAGACGAATTAAAAGCCCAACTCGAGCGCCAACGTCTCGACCTCAAGGACCGCACGATCGGCAGTCCGCTCACCGGCGTGGTCGACCGGGTTTTCGTTGAAGAAGGTGAGTACGTAACGCCAGGGCAACGGTTGTTGCTGGTGCACGATCCGAAGAAAGTATGGATTGAAGCGAACGTGAAAGAAACCGACATCCGCAAGGTCAAAGTCGGTCAGGTCGCGGACATCACGGTTGACGCGTTTCCGGACAAAAAATTCAAGGGCCACGTAATCGCCATCGGTAATGCGGCGACAAGCGAATTCGCGTTGCTGCCTACGCCAAATCCAAGCGGCAATTTCACCAAAATCACTCAGCGCCTTCGGGTGCGGGTCGCTATTGATCAGGAGCAAAATCTGCTTCGACCGGGAATGATGGTCGAAGTGTTCATTGATGTCAGATAGCGTCGACGATCTTTTTAAGCGCTACGGCCCAGGCTATCGATGGCTAGTAATTTTCACCGGCATGACCGGCGTCATAGCGATGGTACTTTCGGCGACCATCGCAAATGTCGCAGTGCCCAGTGTTATGGGTGCCTTCGGCGTGGGCCAAGACCAAGCGCAATGGATGGCGACCGCCTTCATTGCAACGATGACAGCCGGACAACTCCTTAGCGCCTACATCATCGCGGCATTCGGCCATCGCAACGGTTTCTTAATGCTGATCGTCATCTTCTTTATCGGCACGATGATCGCGGTCACGAGCACCAACATCATAACATTGGCGCTCGGCCGCAGCATTCAGGGCGTCTGCGCGGGTGCGGTACAGCCGCTCGTTCTGGTTACCATATTCGGTGTCTTCGGGCCCAATCAGCGTGGCACCGCTATGGGTATCTTCGGCATGGCGATCATGTTGGCACCCGGACTTGGGCCCGTGGTCGGCGGCATCGCAATCGATCATTTGAGTTGGCGCCACATCTTTTTGATCCCTCTACCGCTCTGCCTGATTGCATTCGTCCTCGGGTCTTTTTTCATGCCCGGCAAGACTGACAACAAGAAGGCGCCACCATTTGATTTCGTCAGTC
>CAXAGK010000342.1:0-4746 GCA_963968305.1 uncultured Rickettsiales bacterium
ATGGTCGGATAGGCCTTCAGGCCCATGACCTCGTCGCTGCTGCGGCTAATCGGGTAAATTTCACCTTTGAAGTCGTGCCCCATCATCACTTTCATGATGCGGCCTCGCAGGATCTCGGGATCGTTGGCGGCACCGATAACGGCAACCGCATTGGGAGAAAGAAAAGCGTTTAAGTCAGGCATGTTGGATTTCCGCTGGAACCGGTTGATAGGTTCTGAAAGTTGTCTGCGGGCCTAGCGGAGGCCGAGCCCACGGGCGATGATGCCGCGAAGAACTTCGGTCGTGCCGCCTTGGATTGTCAGTTTCGGTGCGATCATCGTGGCGAAACGCATCAGTTCGTCGAAGTTCGTGCGATTTCCGGCATCGGGATCGACAAAGGCTGCGAGGTTGCGCACCTTGGCTGGAAGGTCTTGCTCCCACTTGGTGCCGAGATCCTTGACCAGAGAGCCTTCAACAACCGGCTCCTTGCCGGCATGCAGCATGCCGTTCACGGAGACCGACATGCGGCGCAACGTGTGCACTTGCGCCACTAGGCGGCCGATTCCCTCGGCGCCACGCGTGTCGGGTTTCTCGCCAAGCATGTCGACGAGTTCAGGCAGGATGTAGAACGTCTCGAGGAAACGTTCCGGCCCGCTTCGCTCATAGGCGAGTTCACTCGTCGCCTGTTTCCAAGCATCGTCGAGGGTGCCGAGCATCATATCGTCGGAGACGAAGGCGTCCTCGAAGACGACTTCGTTGAATTCGTAGATGCCGGTCGGATGCAGGATCGGGCGGCAAGTAATGCCATCGGTGTTTTTCATGTCGACCACGAAGTTCGTCAATCCGTGGCGACGGTTTTTTTCCGTCGGCTGAGATGTCCGGAACAAACCGATCATGTAGTCGGCGTGATGTGCGCCGCTGGTCCACACCTTACTGCCGTTGATCAGCCATCCGCCGTCGGTCTTCGTGGCCCGGCAACTGGCGGCGAACAGATCGGAGCCCGAGTTCGGCTCGCTCATGCCGATGCAGAACATGCACTCGCCCTTGATGATGCGAGGCAAAATGTCGGCCTTCATTTCCTCATTGCCGTATTTGATGATGGTCGGGCCGCTCTGCCGGTCGGCGGTAAAGAAAACCCGGGTCGGGGCGGCGACCGCGCGGAATTCTTCTGTGACCACATAGCGCTCCAGGAAGCTCCGCTCTTGGCCGCCGAATTGTTTCGGCCAAGTCATGCCGATCCAGCCACGTTCGCCGACCTTGCGCGCGAACTCGCGGTTCAGTCCGTTGCCCATCGGCGTGGTGTTCGGATCGAACGTCCCGGCGGCGATTTCCTCGCGCACGAACTCCCGCACTTCGGCGCGCAATTCTTCGCATTCCGGGGGGAGACGGAGGGGATCGAACTGGATGGCGGTCGACATAATCAGCGGTTTCCTTGTTGCCTTTTTCGCCTCATATCGGGCGCATGCTTGCCACGGCGCTTTGCCCGGCTAATTTTACAAACAACGGTCCAATGGCAAAGCGCTACCGGCCGCACAGATTTATATGGATCGCCTTGAGCGATTGTCACATTAGGTTCGCGGGCAAAGGAAACCACGGAAGATGAGCGAAAACGACAACATCATCGTCGATATGACGACCCGTATCTTCCAGGATTTGTGCGATCCGCAGACGATCAACAGCGCCCAGGACGATTCGTGGAAAGAGCCGCTGTGGTCGGCGCTGGAAGAGGCCGGTTTGACCGCCGGTTTCGTCTCCGAGGAAATGGGTGGCGCCGGGATCAAAATCAGCGACGGGTTTGAAATCCTGCGTGTCGCGGGTAAATTCGCCGTGCCCACGCCGCTGGCGGAAACCATGCTGGCGGGCTGGTTGCTGGCCGAAGGAGAAATCGGGTTTCCCGGTGGTAAATTGTCGGTAGCCCCCGTGCGTGAGCGGGACCGGTTGACGATCGACGACAACAACACGCTGTCAGGCACGGCCCGGGGCATACCGTTTGCCAGCGAAGTTGACAATTTCGCGGTCGTGGCGCGGCGCGGCGATAGTGTCATGATCGCGCAGGTCGATGCCGCATCCTGCAATATCGCCGCCGGTAATAGTCTGGCCGATGATGCAAAGGACGACGTGACCTTCGACGGAGTGATGGCGAGCGAAGTGGGCGCGGCTCCGACGGGCTTCGATGAGGAGACGCTGTTCATGATGGGCGCCTTGGCGCGTTCCTGCGAGATGGCAGGCGCGTTGGAGGCGATGCTGGAGATTTCCGTCACATATTCCCAAGACCGGGTTGCGTTCGAGCGTCCGATCTCCAAGTTCCAAGCGGTTCAGCACAATTTGGCGCGGCTCGCTGGTGAGGTCGCGGCGGCGGTCTGTGCTGCGAGTTCGGCGGCTGATGCGTTGGAAAGAGCAGGCAGCTTTGACGAAGATGTTTTCTTCGAAATTGCCGCTGCCAAGATCAGAACAGGCGAGGCGGTGGGCGAAGGTGCCGGCATCGCACATCAGGTCCACGGTGCCATCGGATTTACCATGGAGCATATTCTACAACGGTATAGCCGCCGCGTTTGGTCGTGGCGGGACGAATTCGGCTCGGAGAGCGTCTGGGCGGTCCGGCTGGGCGAAGCCGTTGCCGCCAAGGGCGGAGATGCGCTCTGGGCGACACTTGCATCGCGTTAATCGAGGGGAACGAGTATGGCGACGCGGCAGGGCGGTATTTTCACCGAAGGCACCAGCTTTCATCATTATTTGGAATACGACGTATCGGACGGGTTCGATGCCGCCGCAATAGGCAAGGTGTTGGCGGGCAAGGGCAGTGCGAATGCGGTGGTGGCGTTCGGCAACGGGCCCTGGCGAAAACTCTCCTCCGCCGCGCTGGAGGCACTTGGCGACTTTACCGCAATCGACGGTACACAGTCTCTAAATTCGCCTGCGACACAGCATGACTTATTACTTTGGTTCCACGCGGCATCGCATGACGACGTTTTGGATGCGGCGCTGAACGCGCAACGGGTGTTGGACGATATCGCCGATCTAAAACTCGACGTGCCGGGATTCGTCTATCGTGATTCCCGTGATTTGGCCGGGTTCGTCGACGGTAGCGCCAACCCGAAAGAGGATGCGCGTTTTGATGCCGCCTTGGTGGCCGATGGCGAGACCGGTGCTGGCGGCGCTTTTGTCGTAACACAGAAATGGGTGCACGATCTGCCAAAATTCGAGGCTCTGCCCGTCGGTGATCAGGAACGCGTGATCGGCCGTACCAAGCCCGACAGTATCGAGCTCGAAGGCGAGGCCATGCCACCGGCCTCGCACGTCTCCCGCACGGACGTAAAGCTCGACGGGACGACATTCAAAATATATTGCCGCAGCGCGCCATTTAGCGGTGCGGGTGAAAAAGGGCTCTACTTCATTGCCATTTCTTGTGACCCGATGCGCTTTGACGTGATGCTGCAGCGCATGTTCGGGACATCGAACGACGATCTTCACGATCAACTCATTCATTACAGCACACCGGTGACAGGTTCCTACTGGTTCGCGCCTTCCGAAGAGGATCTCGCGGCCGCTGGGTGCACCGGCTAACAGGGAGAATTCACGATGCCGACAATTCCTGCAGACCGACTGAAGGCGCTTTCCGAAACCATTTTTCAAGGTGCCGGCGTCAGTGCCGAAGAATCCGAGATCGTCGCCCGTCACTGTATTGATGCCAACCTTGCCGGGCATGACTCGCACGGCGTGCTGCGTGTTGTGACATATTGTGACCGGGTCGATAAGGGACACATCGTCCCCGGCGCTGAAATCGAGATCGAAAAAGAATCGCCGACGACCTTGGTCGTCAACGGTAATTGGGGCTTCGGCTTCACGGTCACCGAGACGATCATGAAGAAACTGATCGAAAAGGCGAAGACGAACAACGTCGCTGTCGGTACGATTCACTATCAGGGCCATATCGGCCGTCTCGCGGATTATCCGTTGATGGCGATCGAGGAAGGTATGATCGGGATGATTACCGCTGATTCCGGCCGTAGCCCGAAGCGGGTCGCCCCCTTCGGTGGTATCGAGCCGAAGCTCGGCACCAACCCGATCTGCATGGCCTTCCCGTCGAACCTCGACGCGCCGTTCTATTTTGACATGGCGACCTGTGCCGGTGCGGCCGGCAAACTCGAAGTTGCGGAAGCGCGCGGAGAGCATGTGCCCGAAGGCTGGTTGATCGACAAGCACGGCAAGCCGACCACCGACCCGGCGACCGTCAAGGATGGCGGCGCCATTCGTCCGCTGGGCGGCAACGAGGGCTATAAAGGCTATGCCTTAGGTGCGATGGTCGAAATTCTCTCCGGCCTGCTCACCGGCCTCGGCTTCGGTGTCGATCCGACGGGCAGACACAATGACGGTTGCTTCATCTCCGTCTTCAACGTGTCGGCCTTCCGCGAGCTGGAGACCTTCAAGGCGGAGGTCACCGAGTTCGCCGAATATCTGAAAGCGACGGCTCCGGCCGAAGGTGTCGCGGAAGTCCTCTATCCCGGCGAGATCGAGCATAACCGTCGCCAGGATCGATTGGTGAACGGCATCTATGTCGAGGATGCGACCTGGGATAAGTTGAAAGGCCTCGCCGATAAATACGGTGTGATGGATCGCTGCGATTTCAGCGGATAGTTAGGCGACCCCTCACCTTGACCCTCTCCCCTTGTGGGGGAGGGCTAGGGCGAGGAGAATTTACAGCGCGATCCGCTTCAACGCCGCCTCCGCTTCCGCCACCACATCGCGAACGATATCGCCCGCTGATTT
>CAXAGK010000343.1:0-4716 GCA_963968305.1 uncultured Rickettsiales bacterium
TCGGTCTTCTGCGCGCCTTTGCGCACCAAAATCTTGCCTTGGAAAACGCCGCGCGCATTGTCGTCCAACGCACCCTTATAAACTTCGCGGGACGTACATTCCGGCGCCGCGTGATCGACGAAGGTCGTGGTGTCGATATGCTGACTACCGCGCCCCGCATAAGCGCCATAGAGGTTACAATCCGCTCCATTGCCGTTCAGAACCGCATGAATTTCATTCCGCACCAGGCGACCACCAACATGCAGGGTATAATTTTCATATCTCGCATGCGCTTCGAGCACGACCGACGCGGTCGCCACGTGATAGCCGTTTTCCGCTTCGTTTTGCAGTTTGCGATGGCGCAACAAGGCGTCTTCGTCGATATGGATATCCATGGCGCCGTTACTCAAATAAGAGCCGCCCAGGCCCATATGACTTTCATAGACGGTTACCGCCGCACCAGCGCCGATCCGCAAAACATTTCGCGGATGAAACGCGATCGGCTCCTCATCTGACACGCCGATGGAGATCAAGTGGATCGGAATATCGATTGCGCGTCCCTTTTCCACATCTATTACAACGCCATCGTTCAAATACGCTGCATTCAAGGCGAGCATTGGCATGTCATGGCCGGAAACGGCAGAGCAAAGCATGCTCTCCAGATCAGGCGATTTTCCCGCGACGGCTTCGGCAAGACTCACCGCAGTCACGCCATCGGGCAGTTGAGCGAGATCGGAGAATTCCGGACGCAGGCGTCCATTCACCAAAACCAATTTTACGGCATCGATGTCCAACGCGCCTGCCGGGATTTGATCCAGAGACGGTTGGGTCGCAGTGACGGCGGAGACGAACTTCGTCCGCCCCATACGGGTCAAGTTGGTGTATTTCCAGGCTTCGACCCTGGGGTTCGGTAGCCCCAACGCGCCGTAACGCGCCAATCCGTCACGCCGTAACGCATCGAGCCAATCCACGCCTGCGCTTGTCAATACAGGTGCGACGTTCTCATAATTCTCCGCTAGCGGCATATCCATTTTCATTCCGTCGGGCATCGCTCGTCCAATCTCCGTCACGCCGCCGTCTCAAAGAACTGGTAGTAGCCTTCCTTCTCGAGCTCAAGCGCCAATTCCTTAGGCCCGGACTTCACGATCTCCCCCTCGAATAGAACGTGCACCATGTCCGGCACCACATAATCCAAAAGCCTCTGATAGTGCGTGATCATCAGCATCGCGCGCTCCGGTCCCCGCATCGCGTTGATCCCTTCGGCGACGAGCTTCAAGGCATCGATATCGAGGCCAGAATCCGTCTCGTCGAGGATCGCCAGACGCGGCTCCAGAACCGCCATCTGCAGGATCTCGTTGCGCTTCTTTTCACCACCGGAGAAACCCGAATTGACCGCGCGCTTCAACATATCGTCGGAGACATTGAATTCTTTCGCCTTGGCCCGGACGAATTTAATGAACTGCATAGCGTCGAATTCGCTCTCGCCGCGATAGCGCCGAACGGCATTGACCGCCGTCTTGAGGAAGGTTGTGCCGGGCACCCCCGGGATTTCCACAGGATATTGGAAACCGAGGAATACACCTTCGCAGGCGCGTTCTTCCGGATCCATTTCCAGCAGGCTTTTACCGTCGAGCAGAACCTCACCGCCGGTCACCTCATAACCGGCGCGCCCGGACAATACATAGGACAATGTGCTCTTGCCGGAGCCGTTCGGCCCCATGATGGCGTGCACTTGGCCGGGGTCGAGGGACAGATTTATTCCCTTGAGAATTTCCTTGCCGTCCACCGTCGCGCGCAGATCGTTGATTTCCAAAAGTGCCATGTCTCTAATTCCTTTTCGCGCCTTAACCGACGCTACCTTCGAGGCTAATGCCAATCAATTTTTGCGCTTCGACCGCGAATTCCATCGGCAATTGCTGCATCACTTCCCGGCAGAAGCCGTTCACGATCAGCGCCACCGCTTCCTCTTCGCTGATGCCGCGCTGCAGACAGTAAAACATTTGATCTTCGCTAATTTTCGCCGTGGTCGCTTCATGCTCGACCTTGGCTGATGCATTTCGCGATTCGATATACGGCACCGTATGGGCCCCGCATTCGTCACCGATCAGCAAGCTGTCGCATTGCGTATAGTTCCTGGCACCCGCCGCCTTTGGCATGATCTTGACCAAGCCGCGATAGGTCTGGTCGGCGCGCCCCGCAGAAATCCCCTTGGAGATGATCGTTGAGCTGGTATTACGCCCGATATGGATCATCTTCGTGCCGGTATCCGCCTGCTGCATGTTGTTGGTAATGGCTACGGAGTAAAATTCACCGACCGAGTTATCGCCCTCCAGGATACAGCTCGGATATTTCCAGGTAATCGCCGAGCCGGTCTCTATCTGGGTCCAGGAGATTTTTGAGTTCCGCCCCCGGCAAATGCCGCGCTTGGTGACGAAGTTATAGATGCCGCCCTTGCCGTTCTCGTCGCCCGGGTACCAATTTTGCACCGTCGAGTATTTGATCTCCGCATCGTCGAGCGCGATAAGCTCGACGACCGCAGCGTGCAGCTGATTCTCATCGCGCATCGGGGCGGTACAGCCTTCGAGGTAGCTCACATATGAGCCGGCGTCGGCGATGATCAGAGTGCGCTCGAACTGGCCCGTATTTTCCGCGTTGATGCGGAAATATGTGGAGAGCTCCATCGGACAGCGCACCCCTTTCGGGATGTAGACGAAGGACCCGTCGGTATAGACGGCGCTGTTCAGGCAGGAATGCTTGTTGTCTGCATAGGGAACGACCGATCCTAAATACTTTTGTACCAGTTCCGGGCAGCGATGGACGGCCTCGGAGATGGCACAGAAAATAATGCCCTTCTCCTCGAGCTTCTTCTTATAAGTCGTCGCGACCGAAACGCTATCGAACACCGCGTCCACGGCGACTCCGGCGAGCATCTCCTGCTCCTTCAACGGAATGCCAAGCTTCTCATATGTCTCGATAAGTTTCGGGTCGACCTCGTCGAGTGATTGCGGCCCATCGCCCGGCATTTTCGGCGCCGCATAATAATACGAATCCTGATAGTCGATCGGCGGATGACTGATCTTGGCCCATTCAGGTTCCGGCATCGTCAACCAATGCCGATAAGCCTTGAGCCGCCATTCCAACAGCCATTCTGGCTCGTCTTTCTTGGCGGAGATAAAACGAACGATATCCTCGCTCAGCCCTTTGGGGGCGTGATCCATCTCGATATCCGTGACGAAGCCGTACTTGTACTTCTCCATTACGGATTGAACTTGTTCGATCGTCTCGGCGTTCGCGACCATTCTTTAGTCCCTTCTCGCACTTTCGTGCACGTTCGCATCCGCCGTCGTCGGCGGTAACAAAAAATCAACAGGCTGGCTCAACTCGGCCAGCGTTACTTCTTCCAGTGCCGCGCGAATGGCGCGGTTTACTTTCTCCCAGCCGCCACGCATCGGGCAGAGCGACTCTACGCCGCAATCCGCATCCGAGCCGTCGACGCAAGCTGTCAGCGCGACCGGTCCTTCAAGCGCTTCGATGATGTCAGCAGCGGTAATTTCGTCAATTCTGCGGGTCAGCGCATAACCTCCATTAACACCGCGCCAAGATTCGACGAGGCCCCCCTTCACCAACAGCTTCAGCAACTTTGCGACTGTCGGCGCCGGGACACCGGAGGCCGCCGCCAACTCAGGCGCGGTCCGCGTTACCGCCATATCCTGTGCCATCTGCGACATGACCACGACGCCGTAATCCGTTAATCGGCTAAGCTTAATCATCGGGAAACCCCAAAAGCTCCAAGAAAACCGTCACTTAAAACAGAACCGTTTTAGTACTGCTTTAATGTGGACTGTTTAGGTACTTATTTCAAGAGCTCATCACAAGGGGTTTTTTGGGGATGGTGGCGTTATGCCGCATTCTTGGCAATCTTGGGCGCGAGAAACGGACAGAGCGCGATAATCAACATCGCCATCGCAGCCACCAGACCGAGGGAGAACGTGACGCTCACGGCATCACCAATCGCGCCGAAGATAATGGGAGCGACCGCCCCAGAGCCCAAGCCAATCGTGTAAAACAGACTGAAGGCCCGAGCTTGACGGTTCTCGTTGACGAACTCCGACACCGTTCCGTAAAGAACCGAAGACGTGCCGTTCAACGCAATGCCGATCAGCGGCAATATCAGAAGCGCCACAAGCAGCGGCGCGAATAGCAAGGCAACTATACCGAGTGCCGTGCATATTTCCGTCAGAACAACCGTCCGGATGATACCGAACCGCTCAGCCAGCAATCCGCAGGCGAACTTTCCAACTGCACCGCCTGTGAATACCAAAGTCATCGCAAAACCGACGCTTTCAATTTCTGCACCCTTCTCCATCAGAAGAAACGGCAGAAAAGGAAGAAACGCATAGCGAGTGGCCGTATCGAGCAATCCGACAGCCGACAAAAGCGAAAATCCAAGCGGATCGCGGATACCCCATCCCTTAACAGGACCGGACGGACCGGACGCCTTACCTGCTTCGATCGCCACAGCTTCAATTCGGCGTAGAGCCATCCAAACCACGAACCCACCGGCGACACCCAATGCTCCAACGCCGAACGAACTCATTCGCCAGCCGACAAACCCGATGCCAAGCGCCACACTCGTCGGAAGAATCATCTTCCCAAGATCGCCGGTAAAGTTATAGATGCCCAGCGCCGCCCGCCGGCCACCGCCTCGATACGCATCCGCCACCAACGCGGAAGACA
>CAXAGK010000344.1:0-4706 GCA_963968305.1 uncultured Rickettsiales bacterium
TCCACGATGTAGTCATTCATGGAAGCCAGGATCAGACCAGTGACGATCGTTCCCATGGCGCCCCAGCGGAACCACCATAAGGCGGCTGGCGCGATGACCTTGCTGATGGCCGGTTTTTGATCATCCGGAATATTCCCCATGTTCGGGATTTGGATGAAATTGAAATACCAAAGGATACCGATCCACATTACGCCGCAAAGAACATGCAGCCAGCGCATGAAGAAAGACCAAAAGGCCATATCCAATTCGCCACCCATGTTCATGAACATTGCGAGCATCAGTGCTGCTAGAATAAAGCCTGTAACAACTGTGCGCGAAAGAGATGTCAGAATGCCTGCCATCGGAACTCACCTCCCATTACTTTGTCCCATTGTGTCCAAACGATCACAATATCTTGAGGGGAGTATAGGCAAATTCTACTATATCCGCCAATCTTTTAAGTCCTCCACCGAGCCGTCAGGACGCTTGAGGTTATAAAAATAAGGCGTTCCAAGGGTTTGTGAAGTATTTTTCTACCGCTTTCACCGGTTTGGCGCGCGGAGCCAGAGTGTTTATAGTCCAGCGCAGTTTTTTTAGTTGGCGGTAACGTGGCCCATTCATCGACATTGTCCTATTGCGCGGAGGAAGTCCGACTTGGTGACCGCGACCGCTTTCTATTGACGTTGTTTGCGCCGTCGGAGCATCGCGAGGCTCTATTCGCCCTCTACGCGTTCAACATTGAAATATCCAAGACCCGCGAAGTCGTCAGCGAAGCAATGCTGGGCGCTATCCGGTTGCAATGGTGGCGTGACTCTGTCGATACGCTGTATTCGGATGTGCCGCTTCGCAAGCACGCCGTCATAGAAGCGCTGAACCCGTTCGTGATGGCTCATCAATTGAGCCGTAATCATTTTGACCGATTGATTGATGGCCGCTTGATCGATTTGGAGGAAGTGCCGCATCAGACACTGGCCTCCTTGATCGATTATGCGGATGCGACTTCCGGGGCATTGGTGAGACTGTCGATGGAAGTGTTGGGCGGCACTAAACCCGATGCAGCCATTGAGGTCGCTCACAAGGTCGGTGTCGCCTGGGCGCTGGGTGGGATTATGCGCGCATTGCCGAGCCTTTTGCAGAGGGGACGGGTCGTTCTGCCGGAGGAACTACTTGCTCGGCATCGTGTCGACCGTCGTTCGATGTTGAACTTAAAGCCGTCGGAAGAGTTAAATGCGGCTATTGGCGAACTTGTGGCAACCGCGCGAGAGCATATGCAAGACGCACGGGAATTGCGCCGGGAAATACCAAAATCCCTGGTGCCTGCCGTCCTGCCAGCGGTATTGGCGGATAGTTACCTGAACCGACTTGAGCGCGCAGGATACAATGTTTTCGATAAAAGTATCCGTGCACCCGTCGGATTGGCGACGGCACGCCTTGCCTATCGGGCGGTGATCGGGCGGTATTAGGCGAGAAAAGTGCATTAGGCTCAGGGGAGATTGTTCAGGATGGATTTGTTCGATTTGTCGGGAAAGACCGCTGTCATCACGGGCGGCAATGGCGGTATCGGCCTTGCGATGGCCACCGGTATGGCGGAGGCAGGGGCCTCTATCGTGGTTGCCGGGCGCAATGGTGAGAAGAATGCCAACGCGGTCTCGGCGCTAATGGAGATTGGAGCCGCCGCCGCATCCTTTGAAGTCGATGTGACCGATGAGGGCGCGTGCGTCGCGATGATGGCTTTCGCGAAAGATCGATTCGGCCGTATCGATATTCTCGTCAATAATGCCGGCACGAACATCCGCAAGGCGCCGGAGACACTTTCCGTGGCGGAATGGTCGACGGTCCTTAACACCAATCTCACCAGCGCTTTTGTATGTTCTCAAGCGGTATACCCGCATTTGTGTGAAACGGGCGGCGGTAAAATCATTAATATTGGATCGATGTACTCTTTATTCGGTGCGCCGATGGTTGTCGCATATTCGGCGAGCAAGGGTGGGATAGTGCAAATGACGAAAAGCCTCGCGGCGGCCTGGGCGAAGGACGATATCCAGGTGAACGCGGTATTACCGGGATGGATCGATACGGACCTCACCCGCCAAGCGCGGGTCGACCTTCCGGAGCTTAACGCGAAGGTCCTCGCTCGCACACCTGCGGGACGTTGGGGCGAACCTGACGATCACAAGGGAATTGCCGTATTTCTGGCGAGTGCGGCCTCGAATTTCGTCTCCGGCGCGTCAATTCCGGTCGACGGAGCATTTGCAGTTAGCGGGTAGCGAGCTCTTTTGAAGTCCGTGCATGTCGACGTGATATTAAAATCGCGAAACAACCCCATGCACAGTAATAAAATACCGCTCTTATGCGCGTCGACGGTGCGGTAGGTTGGGAATATTTTATTCACCTGTCCAAGAACGTGAATTCTCTAAACCACGAATTCGACAAAGTGTCGATAACCAAGAGGCCGTTTGTTATTCCGCCGCCGCGCGGCCTCGACCAAGCCAGGAATCGAATTCAGCAAGCGCGCGGGTAGTATAGGCCTTCTTGCGGTCACGGCCCTTGGGACGCTTACCTTCGACTTGTAGTGGCGGCAACAAGCCAAAATTTACATTCATCGGTTGAAATGTCTCACTATCGGCACCACCAGTAATGTGACTGAGTAGCGCGCCATGGGCTGTTGTGGCGGGCGGTGGGGTGAAACGCGCGCCATCTAACTGTTCCAACGCCGCAAAACGCCCTGCCAACAGACCGATAGCAGCAGACTCGATGTAGCCCTCGACACCGGTCATCTGGCCAGCAAACCGGATGCGTGGCATCGCATTCAAACGCAGCTCGCTATCGAGCACGCGGGGTGAATTCAGGAACGTGTTGCGATGAATACCGCCCAAACGGGCAAATTCCGCCTTCTCCAACCCTGGGATCGCGCGAAAAAGCTCGGATTGCGCGCCGTGCTTCAGCTTTGTCTGGAAACCGACCAAATTATAGAGCGTGCCGAGGGCGTTATCCTGGCGGAGTTGTACGACGGCGTAGGCCTTGCCGCCTGTATGCGGGTTGGTGAGGCCAACCGGCTTCATCGGACCGAAACGCAACGTCTCGGGCCCGCGCTCGGCCATGACTTCGATCGGTAGGCAGCCCTCAAAATAGGGGGTCAATTCCTCCCATTCGTGGAAGCTCGTCTTGTCGCCGTCGATCAAGGCTTGGATAAAGGTCTCGTACTGCTCTTTATCCATCGGGCAGTTGATGTAATCCTTGCCGTCCCCCTTATCATAGCGAGATTGGAACCAAGCGCTGGAGAGATCGATACTGTCGCGGTGCACGATGGGCGCAATGGCGTCGAAAAAGGCCAAGGCGTCTTCACCGGTGACCTCTAGTATCGCGGCGCTGAGGGCGGGCGAGGTGAGGGGCCCCGTCGCAATAATAACGGACTCCCAGTCTTCGGGCGGTAGCCCATCGATTTCCTCGCGCCGGATCTCAATCAGCGGTTCTGCTTCCATAGCGGATGTGACAGCGTCGCTGAATGCATTGCGGTCCACTGCGAGGGCGCCGCCTGCGGGAACCTTATTGTCGTCGCCGCAGGTGAGAATCAGCGAACCACAACGGCGCATTTCCTCGTGTAATAGTCCGACAGCGTTGTATTCCGCATCGTCGGAACGGAAGGAGTTAGAGCATACGAGTTCGGCCAACCCATCCGTCAGGTGCGCCTCTGTGCCGCGTACGGGGCGCATCTCGTGCAATATGACGGGAATACCGAGCTGCGCACACTGCCAAGCGGCTTCGCACCCTGCGAGACCGCCGCCGATGACGTGGATAGGATTTGATATGGGCATTGGATTACCTCAGGCGCTCTTGCGTCGTTTGCTTACGGGCTTCTTCGGCAGCAGCGGCGCCAGGAACATGGCTGTATGACTCTCGGGGACGGTCGCAACTTCTTCCGGCGTGCCGGTGGCGACGATGTGTCCGCCGTCAATGTCACCGCCTTCGGGCCCGAGGTCGATGACGTGGTCAGCGGTTTTGACGACCTCGAGGTTGTGTTCGATAACGACGACGGTATTGCCTTGATCTACCAGCGCATGCAGGACCTCGAGCAGGCGCCTCACGTCTTCGAAGTGCAGTCCTGTGGTCGGCTCATCAAGGATATAGAGCGTCTTGCCGGTTGCGCGGCGCGCCAGTTCCTTGGCCAGCTTGACCCGTTGCGCTTCGCCGCCTGAGAGCGTGGTCGCCGGTTGCCCGACCTTGATATAACCGAGGCCGACCCGCTGGAGCGTGACAAACTTGTCGCGAATTGCCGGGACGGCTTGAAAGAAGTCGGCACCCTCTTCAACTGTCATATCTAAGACGTCTGCTATCGACTTGTCTCTAAAGTGTATTTCCAATGTTTCGCGATTGTAGCGCTTGCCTTTGCAGGTATCGCATTGGACGTAGATGTCGGGCAAGAAATGCATCTCAATCTTGATGACGCCGTCGCCTTGGCAGGCTTCGCAACGGCCGCCTTTTACATTGAAAGAGAAACGCCCGGGGGCGTAGCCGCGTGCCTTGGCTTCCGGCAAGCCGGCAAACCATTCTCGGATCGGAGTGAATGCGCCGGTATATGTCGCGGGGTTGGAGCGCGGCGTTCGCCCAATCGGCGACTGATCGATATCGATGACCTTATCGAGAAACTCGATCCCCTTTAGCGTATCGAACTCGCCCGGCACCACGCGTGTGCCGTTCAGCCTTCGCGTCAGCGCGTTGTATAGGGT
>CAXAGK010000345.1:0-4699 GCA_963968305.1 uncultured Rickettsiales bacterium
AGCTCGCGCAAATCAGACGGATACTCTATGCCGTCCAGTAATGGCGTCTTCGACTCTTCCAAGGTGTCCTCCAAATATCTGCGCGCTCTCTCGCAGTCTTCTTATGCTTTAGCTCTTCCGCTCGACGACGAATTTCGCTGCTTGGCACAGTAGGTCCGCTTTATCCCCAAAAAGCGCTAAATGTGCAATGGCTTGGTCCGCCAGTCGATTCGCTTGGGAGCGTGCCAGTTCGACCCCTAAAATAGAAACAAACGTGGCTTTACCGGCGTCTTCGTCCTTATTCACGGCCTTACCGACTTCCTCGACGCTTCCTTCGACGTCCAATAAATCATCCGCAATTTGAAACGCGAGGCCCAGATCATGGGCATATCTGCGTAAGGCTCCATGAGCTTTATTCGGCGCTTGTCCCAATATGGCACCCGCTTCGCAGGCATAAGCGATCAATTCGCCGGTTTTAAGTCGCTGCAAACGGGTGATTTGCCCAATATCGAATGTCTCGGTTTCCGCTTGCAAATCGATCATCTGGCCACCGACCATGCCATGCGCACCTGATGCGCGGGCTAATGCGGCGATCAAATCAACACGGACATTCGCATTGGAATGGGTCTCTGGATGAGCCAGAACTTCGAAGGCCAAAGGTTGCAGAGCATCGCCCGTCAAAATCGCTGTCGCCTCGTCGAATTCCTTGTGAACGGTCGGTTTGCCGCGCCGCAAATCATCGTCGTCCATCGCCGGGAGGTCGTCATGGACCAGTGAATAGCAATGAATAAGCTCAAGCGCAGCGCCGGTCCGCAACGCGGACCGCTCACCGACACCGAATAAGCTGGCGCTTTGCATGACGAGGAAGGGGCGCAGACGCTTGCCGCCATCGAGCGTCGCATAGCGTATGGCTTCGTGCAGTCGATGTTCCGTCGCGTCTTCGACTGCCAATAATTGATCGAGAAATTTCTCTACCTTTGCCGCTGTATCGGCAAGGGCATCATTAAGGCTTACCATGTGGGACTATTCCAAGTTTGCCGGTTCGGTTCGGGGCGTCCCATCGGCATCGAGCGATATTTTTTCGATCTTGGCCTGCGCTTCCCGGAGCTTGCTTTCGCAATGCCGCTTCAGGGCCGCGCCACGGGCGTAGCTGTCTATTGCCTGGTCGAGTTTCACATTGCCCGATTCCAAGCCTTTCACGATCTCTTCAAGCGCCTGTAAGGCGTCTTCGAAGCTTAACTTTGCGATGTCTTCCGGTATTTCGTTTTCGGCCATGCCGCCTCCGTTGCGCGGGAGTTTAATTCGCGTGTTTGGACGAGTCCAAACCTATGTAAGTCGAATGCCGCATACTTCTTAAATCAGGACTGCATCATTGTGGTTACGTGCGCCGAGACGCTGCTGGCAAGTGCGTCGAGGTTATATCCGCCTTCAAGCGTAGATACCACACGTCCCTCGCAACAATCTGCTGCAACCGCCAATAATTCGGATGTGATCCAGGAATAGTCGGCTTCAACGAGATTGAGCTGGGCGAGTGGGTCGTCGGTATGGGCATCGAAACCGGCGGAAATGAAGATGAACTCGGGTTCAAACGACCGCAAAGCCGGAAGGACACGCTCGCTCATACCTCTACGGAACTCCTCACTACCTGTATATGGGGATAGCGGGACATTGACTATATTGTCGTGAACTCCGCATTCGGTCTCACTGCCTGAGCCCGGATAAAGCGGCATTTGATGGGTTGAGGCGAAGAAGAGACCTGCGTCATCCCAGAACATGGCTTGCGTGCCATTGCCGTGATGCACATCAAAATCCACGACCGCGACGCGCTCAGCCCCATGAGCTTTTCTGGCATGCTCGGCCCCTGCCGCGATATTATTGAAAATACAAAACCCCATTGGCGTGAGGGGTTCTGCATGATGGCCTGGTGGGCGCACCGCGCAGAAAGCATTGTCAGCATCACCCGATACTACAGCATCGACGGCGCTGCAGAGCGCGCCGACACCGCGCCGCGCGGCTTCGCCGGTCTTGGGCGACATATGCGTATCCCCGTCGATCATGACGCGGCCTTCGGACGGCACGGCCTCAAGGATTTGTTCAATCAATTCGCGGGGATGAATGCGCGCAATCAATTCTACATCAGCTTCGGGTGCTTCGTGCCGTGCAAGGGCAGAAAATTCCTCGGTGGCGAGGGCTTTTGTGACGGCCTCAAGCCGCGCCGGCGATTCCGGGTGCATAGGACCCGGATCGTGTCCGATACAGGAATCGTGGGTATAGAGAAAGGTAGTCATAAAGGAGTCATAATTCTTGGCGGCTCCGTCGTCATGCGAAATAGCTGAGTTAGCGCGAATTCATTTGACTTGCAGGGTCCGGATGAGATTGCATGTCGCTAACGAGTTATATGTAATTTTGCGTCTAAATATGATGATATGTACCAATGCTGAAAAAGCGCTCCTGAGCGTACCCAATCAAGTTACGAAGCGATTGCTTCTCGCGTTTATGCTGATTGTGGCCTATGCGGGTCCACAAGCGATATCTGCTGCGGAAAAGCCGCCGACGAAAGTGGTGGTCGAAAAGATCCGCAAGACGGAAGTGGTGCAGACCTTTCCCGCTATCGGCCGTTTCGTCGCGCGTCAACATGGTGTCGTGGCGGCGTTGACCAACGGTCCGGTCAAGGAAATGCTGGTCAATGTTGGCGACCGGGTCGAAGCAGGACAGATCGTCTCGCGGATGGTCAAGGCAAGGATTCAGGCTAATCGCGATTTGCTCGCCGCCGAGTTACGAGAGAAAGAAGCGGCTTTGCGTACCGCTCAAGCGCAGTTGAAGCTGACGTTGGGCGAAATGGAGCGGATTGGCGGATTGAAGAAGTCGGCGGCCTTCTCCCAAGGTCGCTATAGCGATAAGCGAAACGAAGTCGCGAAGGTCAGGAGCGAAGTGAGCGAGGCGGAAGGGGCCGTCGCTAAGGCGCGCGCAAACTTGAAACTCGCGTCAATTGACCTGTACAACGCGGAAGTCCGCGCGCCGTACAATGGCATTGTGGTGCAGCGTCACGCGGTGGCCGGGGCCCATCTGGCGGTTGGAGACCCTGTCGTCACATTGTTAAACGATCGGGAAATGGAAGTCGAAGCGGATGTACCCGCGGAGCGCTTAGTAGGCGTTTCAGTGGGGCGCGACGTTCGCTTAAAGTTATCAGATGGAACTTTCCTGCAGGCCAAGGTACGCGCGATTGTGCCGTCGGAGAATGCCAAAACCCGGACACGACCGGTGCGGTTCTCCTTGGATGATTCTGAGGGTGTGGAACGACCGGCCATTGCAGATAATCAGAGCGTAACCGTTCTATTACCGGTGGCACGGGCGCGGCGTGTCTTGACCGTGCATAAGGATGCGGTGACGAGCCGTGGTGCGAATAAGGTTGTCGTTACCGTGGTCGACGAGACGGCGACGCCACGCAATATTCGCATCGGCGATGCTGTCGGCGAACGCTTCACCGTATTGTCGGGCCTAGAAGACGGCGATATCGTCGTTATTCGCGGGAACGAAGGGCTCCGGCCCGACCAGAAGGTTAAGTTCGAAGCGCCTTCGGATTGACGGTAGGAAGGCAGAGCCATGAATTTGATAAAATTCGCGATTGATCGGCCAACTGCCGTTATGGCGGCGGTCATCATGGCGGTATTGTTCGGCGCAGTGGCTCTGAACACGATTCCCATCCAACTCGCGCCGGATGTTGCCCGCCCAGTAATTGATATTCAGACGAATTGGCTCGGCGTGGCGCCAGCTGAAGTCGAGCGCGAGATCGTCAATTTGCAAGAAGAGCAATTGAAGGGGCTTTCGGGCCTGGAGCGGATAGAGGGGAGGGCGTTACAAAGTCAGGCACGCCTAAAGCTCGAGTTCACCGTCGGCACCGATATGGATAAGGCTCTCTTGCTGGTTTCGAACCGGCTCGACGGGGTATCCGGTTATCCTGATGAGGCGGACGAGCCACGCCTCAAGATTGCTGGGCCGGAAGACAACCGGATCGCGTGGTTTCATCTTACCCGCCAAGACGGCAACACGACGCCCATCCATCACTATGGCGATTTCGCCGACGATATTGTCCGCGAACGATTGGAGCGCGTACCGGGAGTCTCTACGGTCAATTATTACGGCGGTGGGGCGAGGGAAATTCGGGTTGTCGTCGATCCACCAAAAATGGCGCGCTATGGACTGACTGTTCCGGAGGTCCTTAGTCGATTGCGGCTCGCGAATGTGGCCGTCACTGGCGGTGATGTAGAGGAAGGCAAACGCCGATACGTCGTTCGGACTGAAGCGGAGCTCAACACGGTAGAGGATATACGCGACGTTGTATTGCGAACGGATGACACCGGCGGTCCGACTACCGGCACCGGCGGAATCGGACGGGTGTTGGTCGGCGATATTGCGACGGTCGAGTACGGCTATAAGAAGCCGACGGCGCGGGTGCGGACCAACGGGCACCCGGCGATTGCAATCAATGCCACCCGACAAGTCGGCGCCAACGTCATCGAGACGATGAAGGGTATTCGCAAGGCAGTCGCCGAATTGAATGCGGGACCGATTACCCAAGAGCGTTTGGTGTTTCGCCAGCTCTATGATGAGACCGTGTATATTGATTCTGCAATCGAGTTGGTGATTCAGAATATCTGGATCGGGGGCACCATCGCCGTTGCGATCTTGCTTATATTCCTGAAATCGATACGCGCAACCT
>CAXAGK010000346.1:0-4692 GCA_963968305.1 uncultured Rickettsiales bacterium
GCAATGGCCGGCTCGGCCTCCGCCGCCGAGAGTGGCTGCAAGAGTGGTGCCGCGCTACACAGCAAGAGTGTGATTAGAAGTGGTTTGATTTTGTGTGGCAAATTCATGAGTTAATCTCGTTTCTTAATCACCGCCGCCTTGATCAGTTCGCGGGCCTGAATCGTTTCCTCACTCTGCGGGGCGAGCTTCTTAAGTTTCTGGTAGACCTTGCCGGCACCGGGCAGATCGCCGGCGTTGAGCTTAATCTTGACTTGGGTCATGATCAGTAGGCGGCGCTGTCCTCCATTCATCTCTGCCTCGAGCATCTGCTCGGCGAGTATGGCGGCTCGTGGGTCGCGCAGCGTGGCGTAGACGGCAATCGCGCTGACCATGAACTCCGGATCGAGACGCAACATCGGATGGGTGGCTAGCGAGGAATCAATCAGACCCAAGGCATGCGACCGGTCGTTGGTGGAGGTGGTTCGGGCCATTCGCCGAATCCGCATCCGTGTCTGCTCCACATGCTCTTGCTCCTCCTCCGACAGCGGCCATCCGTCGCGGTGAAGACGGACAAGTAGCGCTTTTGCTTCCTCGGGCTTCCCCTGCGCCAACAGTGCACCCGCCATCAGACGGCTGGACTCAATGTCCCCCGTCGTCAAGGATCGGACAAACGCTCTGGGAAAGGTGATGTCCAGCCAGCGATGATGCGGGTCCCCTGCGCCGGAATAGGTTAGCACGAACGAATGAACGCCCGGTTCGAGATGTACGCCGCCGCGCTCTCTTGCCTCCCTGTCTTTGAGACCGTCGGTCTCGATCACGGTTTCCGAACCCACCACCAGCCGGCTAGGGCCATTCGACTTCAGCGAAAACACGTAGTCGCCTGCCTTCTTGACCTTCAGATAGCCGGTGAGCTTTAGAGCCGAGGGGTGCTGTGTCCGATGATTCTTGCCGTCCTTTTTAACGGTCTTGTGAAAGGGAAGCACAATGCCCTTCAAATGCTCCCTGTCGATGTGCCTGAGGACTCCCTGCTTGACCGGTTTCAGCGCCTCGAAGTCGGGCAGCTTCTCCCACTTGCCATAGTAGCTGGCATAATTCATTCCCTGCTCTTGGCAAGACTCCGTCGTGTAGAGCTCGACTGGAAAGTTTTCAAAACCATCCGCCGCGCGGTTCGGGCCCTCCCGAGGGCCGTGCCACGTCACTTGGGGAATTCTGGGAGGATCCAACACGCCAAACTGCTCGCCTCCGCTGCCGGTGTCACTATTCCATTTTTTGGCATTCGCACCACCGAGAGAAACCAGTTGTTTGCCGTCGAGGCTGTATAGAACTTTGGTGACCGCGGCATCTTGATAGCCTTGTTCGGCCCCATGGCGGCTCGTCGTCAGTTTCTTTCCCGATTCCAAATCCCATTGGCTGACGAGGGATTCGCGATATCCCGCAACAAGCTGCTTGCCATCCGGCGAGAAGGCCAGCGACAACACCTCGCCCTGCTGGCCCTCAAGCGTGCGCAGCGCTTTACCGGTGGTTGCGTCCCACAGCCTAATATGGGCGTTGTCAATCGCGGTGGCGATGCTCTTTCCGTCCGGAGAGTAGGCCACGGCATGCACCGGCCCGGCGTGCCCGGTGAGCGTCAGCAGTTCTTTGCCGGAGGACGAATCCCAGATCTTCACCGTCCGGTCATGACTGGCCGACGCCAGCTGCTTGCCGTCCGGCGAAAAGGCCAGCGCGACCACAGCCGCTGCGTGCCCGACGAAGGAGCGGAGCACCTTCCCGCTGGCAGTGTCCAGGATGGTAATGCGATAGTCCTCGCTGCCTGCCGCCAGACGCTTACGATCAGGCGAAAAGGCGAGTGAAACGATGCTGACTGCACCGATGCTAATGTCCGTGTGCACAAATGCCCGTCGCTTGGCTCCCGGTTTCAGAGGTTCCATGGATTCTTCTTTGCCCTCTAATATCCCGTCGACGTCCCACAAGCGGACGCTTCCGTATTGGTGTCCCGAAGCAAGTTGCTTGCCGTCAGGTGAGAAGGCGAGCGAACGGGGCGAGTCGTAGAGCACTCCCACCATTAGCTGTTGACCCAAGTCGCGACGCGAGTGACGGCCTTTTACTAGCTGAATACGGTGGTCATGAGAATAGGCGGTATGACTCGAGTCGGCAGATACGGTGGGAGGCGACTGTGGCGCCTGCAACGGCCAGGGATAGGGCTGCAGCAGCCAAGTGATGCGGTTCTTGCCGCCTTTTTTCAGAAGTTTCGCCGGGATCACAATGTTTTCGTCCTGCCATTGCCACATGCGACCAAGCGGTTGGCCGTTCATCCAGACGTGCTCAAGCTGTGCCCCGGGGGGCAGCCCGGCGTGGAACACCAGGTCGTTGCCCTTCCAGCCGGCAGGCAGATCGAAGTCCCGGGCCAACCAGAACCCCCTGTTATTTTTGAAAGGGATTGTCAGCATGTGGTCCCTATCCCAGTGGCGCGGCCGCGTGATCGGTGACCAGTCCAACCCGGCTGTCAGGCCCGCGAGCTGATCGGTGTCCGCAAGATGATTATACTTACGGGCCTCGGCAAATTGCCAACGCTCGCTCATGTCGACCGTCGGTTCGGTCTCTGAAAATTTCTCGAGCAGCGCCGCCGCCAATTCCGTTTCGCCGCGGACGGACAGCTTGATATCCGAGAGCGCCAAGGCGGACGCGCGCCAGTGACTGCTGCCGGCCGGAGCGCGGTCGAGCACGGTGGTCAGGAGTTTTTCGGCGGCGGCGTAGCGAACGTCGTTCGGGCCGTTTTCCGTGCGAGTGAAACTCTGCGCGAACCGCAGCAATTCGCTGTACGGATACGCAGCGATCAATTCATCGACCCGCCGCGCCAGCATGTCACCGACCTGTCTTCGAGCGAGATCATGGGCTTCACGGAGGGCAAGTGGTACACGGGCGAAATCCGGTACCCCTTCGCCGTCGTGCAACTTCCAACTCGCCCGCCAGTGCTTCAACGGATACGACCACTCGTAGAGGTTCACGAGATCGTCCAGCGGCAACGGCTCGAGCCTGTCTTCCTCCATAAACGCCCAAATCATCTCCTGCAGAAGGCTGCCGGCACGCTTACGGTCCTGCTTGATGCTGAAATTATTCCAATTGGCCAGATTCAACTGAACATTGACCGAGCCGGCGGCGCGGGCGATCACCTTGCCGTCCGGGGCATCCAGCACTTCTAGCTGGACCTTCCTCATGCCGGGCCGCAAGAAGAGCTTCATCACCTCTTTGCCTTCGGCCGTGCGGTCGTCGTCGAATCGCCAGCGGTAGACGGCGTTGGTCGACCCACCCGGAGCATGGGCGCTGAATCGATACCAGTTGAGATCATGCCCGGGAGAGGCGGCCCAGAGATGGGCGGAGTGAGACCAACGAAACGAGGCTCGCGCTCCTGTCGTGCGATATTCTAGCGGCGCGGGCGTGGCATCCGCCCGCGGCTCCCAGAGCTTGTAGCCGCCGCCGTAGACCCCGCCGAAGGCCGGCCACTCCGAAGAATATTCCCCGTTGTAATCCTTGTTGGTTGGATCCTTCCACCACAGCGCGGCCCAGCCGACCTGCCCCATGGGGCTATATTGCAAAAACTCTATGCGATGCTCTCCTTGGTCGATTTCCATCTCGAAAAGTCGCGCGATTTTGGCTCCCCGAAACGTCGCGATCAATTGGCCGTCGAGCAATACATAGCCCCCAGGTCCATTCATACACAAAAGCCGGTAAGAACCCGTTGCCGGAATCTGAAAGATCCCGCTGATTCGCTTGAGCTTGACCGGCTGGGAAAGTGCCAGTTGGGCGAAACTCAACCCGTCTGCGGCTTTCGACCGGAACTGAACCGTGCCTTCATAGATCACCCGGTCCGGCGAAACGCCCCTTCCGAAGGTTGCTGCAGATTCCCATAGCTTCTCAAAGCCGGCGAGTGTTTCGAGATCGGGATCGTAGCGATCGAGCTGACGAACTTCTTGAATAAGATCCGCCTGTGGTGCCCAATCCAGTCGCGCAGGTTTCTTCGCCTGGTCGACCAGGTAGACCCAATACTCCTGGTCGCCGCTGGACGAGTCGAACATGATCGACATGAGTTCTCCTGACTCTGCCCAGACCGTGCGGCAGCCGACCCGCTGGCCGCTTGCTCGATGCACGACGGGAACCAGCTTGCTCGGGTCATGTCCGGGAAGACAAATCGTCGAGTGAGTGACGCGAGGGCTGCGGGTAATGAAACCTGCCTGACGAAGGTGCGGGTCGCGGGCCTCGATCTTAAGCGTCTTGGCGCCAGCGGGGATGGTCACTAAGCTGCGATCTCTATAGTTGCTGCTGCCGCCACTTAGGCGAGCCGGCTTATCATCGATGAAGATCTTGTTTTGAGGGTAGCGGGCCGACCAGGAGGAAAAGTATTTGTACTCCGGCCGGATGGCGTACGTCGCCGAGCCGGTGACGCGCATGATCGGGCCGCCTTTGTCTTCGTGCAATCGACCGTAGGCTTTGGGGTCCCACTTCGTCTTCGCCCTTTTGTAGCGCTCCTTCTCCTTGGCAATCGTCGCCGCTTTCTCTGCCGGCTTGCGAATGTCACGCCGGATCGCGCTCTTGGTCTTCGGATCAAAGGCCAGCCCGCCCGTGACTTTGAGCGGCTTCAAATCGGCCAGATACACCTGCGGCGGCATCCGCAGCAACGCATTGTTCACCGCCACCTCGACCGGCACCCGCAGCTCG
>CAXAGK010000347.1:0-4691 GCA_963968305.1 uncultured Rickettsiales bacterium
ACACGAACCAGTCGACTTATCTTGAGATGATCCAGGGTTATATCGAGTTTCACGATCTCTCTATTGCCGAGGAGATTTGGCGTGCGGAGGCCATCGAATGGTCCGCAACGCGCGGCTCGCGCTCTGGTCGTGTCGCCTGGCAATATATTCAAGATCTCGCCGGACGGCTCGAAAAGCCACTGAAACAGTAACTATCGCTCTGATAGCTGTGCAGACATTCGCCCCAAAAACCGTGTCGGATTGACCGCATCACGGCCGCTTCGAATTTCGAAATGCAGCTGTGGCTCGTCAACACTACCAGTGCTACCGACCTTCGCGATGGTTTGCCCGCGCCGCACGGTCTCACCTGATTTTACAAACAGAGCATCATTGTGCGCATAGGCGCTCATAATGCCTTTCTTGTGCCGAATCAGAACTAAGTTCCCAAATCCACGCAACTCGTTCCCCACATAAGCAACCACACCAGCCTGCGCCGCCTGTACCGGTGTGCCACGCGGTGCAGCGATATTTATGCCGTCGTTGTGTAGCCCTTTACCCTTCGTGCCAAAGCGCGAGATCACCCGCCCTCGGATCGGCCAAATAAAACTACCCCGGGTTGGTGGCAATTTTGGCGCCTGAATCCGACGACGCGGTGTTTTCGTTTTCGCCTGCTTGGGTGCTTTACCGCTTTTGACTGTTTTGCGTACACGGGGCTGGTTCGCGTCTACACTAGTTGATTTACGTGCGACTTGCGTTCGGTCGGCCTCGACCGCGCCCGGCAGGCGCAATGTTTTCCCCATGATAATTTTATAAGGCGGCTTCAATCCGTTGATATGAACAAGTTGGCTCATGGCCACGCTGTATTGGCGCGAAATGGCGTAAACCGTGTCCCCCCTGACAACTTTATGAATTCGCGGACGAGGTAGTTTCAATCTTTGGCCGATGAAAAGCCGGTACGGCGGCTGCAATTTGTTGGCCGCGATCAATGATCGAGTCGAGAGACCGTAGCGTTGCGCAATCAGATACAGACTGTCGGCTCGTCTCACCTTATGAATTTTATCGCGCGGCATCGCCGATATCGTCGACCCTCCCCGCTTCCGGTCCTCATACAGCGTCACACGGGCGGGCTGCGTGCACGCGGCGAGCATTGAGACCGCACAAATGATGAGGAGAAGAGTAGGACGCATGACCATTAGTTTAACGTTGGGGCGACGTTGTCTCAATTATCGGGTCGCTTACCTTACATCTCCTTGGACCAAAGGCACGAAACGGACTTCACCTAAGTCTTCGATGTCGAATTCATCATCGTTTCTGACGACTCGGACAATACGTTGTTCGGATTTTTCTCCACCGATCGGCAGCACCATAACGCCGCCGTCATCCAATTGTTCCGCCAATTTACGCGGTACATCATCAGCACAAGCGGCGGAAATGATGCGTGCGAACGGGGCCTGCGCTTCCCAACCCAGGCTACCGTCACCAGCCATACTGGTGAAATTGTTACGCCCTAAAGCGTAAAGCCGTTTTCCCGCCTGCCGGTGAAGCTCTTTATGGCGCTCAATCGCATACACCCGGCGACATAAATGAGTGAGAAGCGCCGTCTGATAACCGGACCCCATGCCGATTTCCAAAACCTTATGGGTCTGATCCAGCGACAATGCCTGCAACATCATTGCGACGACGCTCGGTTGGCTCACGGTTTGACCAAAGCCAATCGGCAAGGCGGTATCTTCATAACATTTATCGAGAAAGGCCTCTGGGACAAAATCTTCTCGCGGCACTCTCTCAAATGCGGAAAGCAGATCAGTATCAGTAATCCCGCGCCGACGCAGGTCGAGAATCAAACGTATTTTCCGGGTTGCCGGAATCATTCGAATTCCTTACGCAACTTTCGCAACGCGCCGTAATGGGTCAAATCGCAATGCAATGGCGTTATGGATATCTCACCGCGTTCCACAACACGATGATCTGAATCACTCCGCTTGTGGTGCGCCCCAGCAATGGCCGTGCCGATAATGTAGTAGTGCCCGGGACGCCGCGGATTTGGCATCTGATGCAACTCGTAGCCGGATTTCCGGCGCCCCTGCGGTACCATGGAGACTCCGCTCACTTCTTCCGGCGGCACGTCAGGGAAATTAATGTTCATAAAGACATCATGCGGCCACTCGAATTTAAGCAACCGTCCGATTACAGAACACGCATGTGCCGCCGTCGTCTTGAATTGCTCTTTCTGCCCTCTGACTTCCTGGCTAAGGGCAATCGCCGGTATTCCCAGTAGCGTTGCCTCCATCGCTCCGGCGACAGTGCCCGAATAGGTCACGTCGTCACCCAGGTTCCCACCTCTATTGATCCCACTCAGCACCAAATCCGGGCGCTTGTCCTTTAAGTACTCTCCCATCGCTAACATTACGCAATCGGTTGGGCTCCCCCCTACGGCATAACGACGAGGAGCGAGCTTCGTCACGCGGACCGCTTTCGAGAGCGACAAAGAATGTCCAGCGCCGCTCTGCTCTTCTTCCGGTGCGAAAACCCAAACGTCCTTAGTAAAACTCTTCGCGATATTTTCTAGAACTTTTAACCCCGGCGCTCGAATTCCATCATCGTTTACCACAAGAATGCGCGCGTCGGTCAGGTCGAGCGGTGGGGAGAACATCATCATCAGCCGACCATCGGGCTAATCTTCTCTAGACCGCCCATATACGATCGCAGCACATCCGGTACCGTGATCGTCCCATCGGGATTTTGGTAGTTTTCGATGATCGCGATCATCGTTCGCCCGACGGCAAGTCCTGATCCATTCAATGTGTGAACGAATTCTGTCCCCTTCCCTCCATTTGGCCGAAACCTGGCCCGCATTCGGCGGCCCTGAAAATCCCAGCAATTCGAACAACTAGAAATCTCACGATACCGATCTTGCCCTGGCAACCATACTTCTAGATCGTAAGTCTTGCGGGCACCGAAGCCCATATCGCCGGTGCACAACATCATGACTCGATAGGCCAATCCAAGGCGTTTGAGAACTTCCTCGGCACAATTGGTCATGCGCTCCAACTCTTCGTCGGATCGATCCGGATGCGTGACGCTAACCAGTTCGACCTTTGAGAATTGATGCTGGCGGATCATCCCCCGCGTATCTTTCCCGGCCGCCCCCGCTTCGGAACGAAAACACGGCGTCCAAGCGGTGAATCGCAGCGGTAGATCATCTTCCCGCAAGATGTCACCGGATACGAGACTGGTGAGCGGAACTTCAGCGGTCGGAATAAGCCAATAGCCGTCATCTGTGTGAAACAAGTCATCGGCAAATTTCGGCAGTTGGCCAGTGCCGTAAAGCGTTTCATTCCGAACCAGGGCTGGCGGTACGATCTCCGTATAGCCAAATTCTTCCGTGTGAATATCCAACATGAAGTTCGCGATGGCGCGTTCCATACGCGCCAAACCGCCTTTCAAAACCACAAACCGCGCACCCGATAATTTGGCACCCGCATCGAAGTCCATTTGACCCAAGGCTTCGCCAAGATCGAAATGTTCCTTCGCCTCGCCTCCGATTTGGGGTTTCTCACCTACGGCCCGCACTTCAACATTGTCATCTTCACTTTGGCCATCCGGGACATCGGCAGCTGCGACATTTGGCAGTTCTTGCAGGATCGCTTGCAAAGCCGCGGAATGCTCGCGCTCAGACGCTTCTTCGCCCGATATACCTTCCTTAAGCTCCAGCACTTCAGTCATCAATGCATCGGCATCACCACCTTCTTTCTTAACCTTACCAATTTCGCGCGAAAGGGTGTTCCGTCGCTCCTGCATCTCCTGAAACGCGGTTTGCGCGGCTCTTCTGGCGGCATCAATTTCGAGAATGCGCGCGGAAACCGCTTCCGCGCCACGCCGCCCGAGTTCGGCATCAAAAGTTTCGGGGTTTTCGCGGATGTATCTAAGATCGTGCATTTGGACGCTACCTGCTTATCGTTTGGGCGTTTATACGGAAACCAGTCTCCAGCGTCCATTGACGGACGGCTTTATTCCGCTTCTCCCGTCTTCTCATTTGCGTCTGCAGCGGCTTCCCGTTTCGCACGCCCCTTTTCGACGAAGATGGCGCAATAAATCGAAATCTCGTAGAGGATAATAATCGGCACGGCGAGGCCGATTTGACTGAGTGGGTCCGGCGGCGTCAAAATCGCTGCGGCAACAAACGCTACGACGACGGCATACCGTCGTTTTTTCTTCATGCCGTCGCTACTCGCCATACCCGCCCTCGCCAGCAACGTCATGACGACAGGCAGTTCAAAACTAATTCCAAAGGCTAAGATCAACCGCATAACCAAGGACAAGTATTCGTTTACCTTGGGCTCAAGTGCGATGGCCATGATGCCGTCCACACCAGTTTGCTCAAAACCCGCAAAGAACGCCCATGCGACCGGCAATACCAAGTAGTACACGAATGAACCGCCCATGAAAAATAGGATCGGCGTCGCGACCAGGAAAGGCATAAACGCGTGCTTTTCATGCTTGTAGAGGCCCGGCGCAATAAACATCCACATCTGTATGGCGATCACCGGGAACGCCAGGAAGGCGCCCGCGAAAAATGCGACTTTTATTGCCGTAATGAATTTTTCGTGCAGCGCAGTATAGATTAAACGCCGAGCTTCTTCGCCTTTCCAAAGGTCAGCCAATGGTTGGACGAGAAAATTGAAGATGTCTCCCGCGAAATAAAACGCACA
>CAXAGK010000348.1:0-4670 GCA_963968305.1 uncultured Rickettsiales bacterium
AAATGGAGACGATTGCGGGGCTTCGACTACTTGACCAAGGTGATAACTGGGGTAAAGCTCAAAGACGGTCTTGAGATGACGGAGATCGATCTGGTAGCCGCTTGATTCAGAGACCAAAACACCACTTTGGGCTATAACTCAGCTCTATAACGATCGATGCGTATCGATAATGGAATCGAAACCTCAACTTGCCCTTGGTTAGGCGTAAATCGTCCAACCGAATAGCCCGTCGCGCCAATGCGTTCGAACCAAGATTTTCGCCGAAAATCATAGGCGCCCGGTGACACGGGGCCCGGTAGTGGCATTAGCCGCACCCGTCCTTCAATGCGTGTCCCTATCGGTTGATCTATGTCGTGGTAGAAGCGCACAAGAACGCGTTCAGGTAGACGAGACGGAGAATGTCTACCGCTCCAAGTCAATTGATCCAGCAGCACTCGAGGGCGTTTTGGAAACACTTCAATTCGTAAAATGCGGCCACTGAGAACTCCCGGGCCCAGAGGTTCTGATAGAATAGGCGCTTCAATCCTATCACTCCGAAATTTGACGTTCGAAAAACCGGCCGAGAACAAAGCGCATGCTAGCATAGCAAAGATTACCACTTGAATATGACGGTAGTAGATCGCAAAACTCAGGGCAGTCACCGTGCAAATCGGACCAACACATCCCTCTGGTTAAATGTTGAGCGAAAAATAGGCAGCGATCCCCGCGCCGAAGAATACAGTTGCCCACAGAATCCAACGATCCCCCTCGGCATCCAGCAACATTGCTATTCGCGATAGAAAGCTCATACGCCCGATATTCTTATTTGGGCACTAACTCTACCTTATACGCTCATTTAAGGAATCCGGGACGAATGGTTAACATCGGCTCTATACTGCAAATAAAACCACAACTCGATTAGCATTTGGGGTTTCACTATGCTAAATCGCGCACCAGTTTCCGCTTGGAGCATGCCGTTTTAAATGACCGTCGTAACCCGATTCCCGCCCTCTCCTACCGGCTCGCTACATATTGGAAGTGCGAGGACAGCATTATTCAACTGGTTGTACGCGCGTAATCACAACGGACGTTTTATCCTTCGGGTCGAGGATACCGATAAAAAACGCTCAACGAAGGAAGCCGTCGAATCAATCTTTGATGGTCTGACCTGGCTCGGTCTCAATTGGGACGGAGACGCCACTCTTCAATCTCAAAGTCTGGATAGGCACGCGCAAGTCGCCGAAGAGCTCCTTTCATCGGGAATGGCTTATAAGTGCTATTGCACGCCGGAAGAGCTCGATGAAATGCGAGTGGCCGCAAAGGCCGAGGGGAAACGCGTCTTCTACGATCGTCGATGGCGCGACAAGTCTGAAGACGAAGCCCCGGAGGGCATTCCCGGGGTCGTGCGAATCAAAATGCCGATTGCTGGCGAAACAACGATCCATGATCTGGTCCAAGGCGATGTGACGGTCGTGCATGAGCAGCTCGACGATTTCATTCTGCTTCGTGCGGACGGCTCGCCCACTTATATGCTATCCGTTGTTGTCGACGATCATGACGCCGGCGTCACCCACGTCATTCGGGGCGACGATCATTTAAACAACGCGTTCCGACAGTATCACCTTTACCGTGCGGCTGGATGGGCGCATCCGGAATACGCCCATATTCCACTCATACACGGTGCGGACGGCCAGAAGCTGTCGAAGCGACATGGCGCCACGTCGGTTCAAGAATACCGCGATGTCGGCTTTTTACCGGAAGCGTTGCGGAATTATCTATTGCGGCTCGGTTGGTCTCACGGCGATGATGAAGTCGTTGATACAGCGCAAGCGATTGAATGGTTTGATTTGGAAAACGTTGGCCGTTCTCCTTCACGGTTCGACCCCGCCAAATTAGAAAACCTGAACGCTCACTACCTCCGCGAGACGGACGCTAAGCAGATAACCTCCGCGATCGTCGAACGTCTCAACGCTTCTCAAAGTGTGACCGTCGATGCGACTGGAGAGAAACGAATTGAAGCAGCGGTCCCGCATATCGTTCAACGCGCGAAAACTTTAGTCGACTTGAGCGCGTTGGCATTGTTTCTGGTGGTCGCGCCGACGTTTCCACTGACCGAAGCTAAAGCGGATAAAATACTGAAAAATGGCGGCACTGAAGTGCTCGGCTCTATCGTTGAAACCCTCCGTTCGATCTCGGATTGGACGGAAGAAAATTTGGATGCGGGCCTTAGGAGGCGGGCAGAAGAACTCGAGCTGGGCTTCGGTAAATTAGCCCAGCCGCTGCGAGTCGCGTTAACGGGATCGACCGCCTCGCCGGGAATATTCGACGTTATGGTGATACTGGGACGGGACGAGTCACTTTCGCGAGTTACGAGCTTACTAGATTTTGAATCTGAGTGAGGACTTTGCCGAAGTTCGACATAAATAGTATATTAAATCACAAACTCGAAGCGGAAATCTTATAAAGCCGAAAAGGCAAGAACGCTTTGATAATTACTACTTATACGGAAGGAGTGGGTATGAGCACGGATGCCAAACAAGCCAAGGATGGCGCCCCTAACGAATACGTAACGATGACTGATCATAGCACCGGCAAGACATATGACATGCCGGTAATGAGCGGCTCAATCGGCCCCAAGGTTGTCGACGTTCGACCGTTCTATCGTGATACGGGGATGTTTACATACGACCCGGGCTTCACGTCGACGGGCTCATGCGAGTCCAAGATCACTTACATCGACGGCGAAGCGGGCATTCTCATGCATCGCGGCTACCGGATCGAGGATCTGTGCGAGCACAGTGACTTCATGGAAGTCTGCTATTTGCTGTTGAACGGCGAACTCCCGAATGCAAAGGATAAGAAGGAGTTCGAATCCACCATCACCTATCACTCGATGGTGCATGAACAACTTAACAATCTGTATCGCGGTTTCCGACGCGATGCGCACCCCATGGCCATCATGGTTGGCGTCGTGGGTGCCCTCTCCGCCTTTTATCATGATTCGACGGATATCAACGATCCGGAACAGCGGATGATCGCCTCGCACCGCTTGGTCGCCAAAATGCCGACCATTGCAGCTTGGGCCTATAAGTATTCGATTGGGCAACCATTCA
The DNA here is from genome assembly GCA_963968305.1 of uncultured Rickettsiales bacterium. Taxonomy (GTDB): domain Bacteria; phylum Pseudomonadota; class Alphaproteobacteria; order UBA8366; family UBA8366; genus UBA6544. The sequence continues at coordinate 3,093 of CAXAGK010000348.1, forward strand.
TGTACCCGCGCAATGATATGGGCTATGCCGAGAACTTCCTGCAGATGATGTTTTCAGTGCCGTGCGAGGATTATGAAGTAAACTCGGTTCTTGCTTCGGCGATGGATAAGATCTTCATCCTTCATGCCGATCACGAGCAAAATGCGTCGACATCGACGGTTCGCCTTGCGGGGTCGTCCGGTGCCAATCCGTTTGCTTGCATCGCGGCTGGAATTTCTTCGCTTTGGGGGCCTTCCCATGGCGGCGCCAACGAAGCTGTCCTCAACATGCTCGGTGAAGTCGGCTCTGCCGACCGGATTCCGGAATACCTCGCGAAAGCCAAAGATCCAAACGATAACTTCCGTCTCATGGGCTTTGGCCACCGGGTTTACAAGAATTATGACCCGCGCGCAAAAGTCCTCCAAGAGCACGCTCACAAGGTCTTAGATGCCCTTGGTATCCGGGACGAGCCATTGTTGAAAATGGCCATGGAACTCGAGAAGATCGCGCTGGAAGACGATTACTTCGTACAGCGGAAGTTGTTCCCGAATGTCGATTTCTATTCGGGAATTATATTGAAGGCGATGGGCTTCCCGGAATCCATGTTCACTGTGCTGTTCGCTTTGGCGCGAACGGTTGGCTGGATCGCGCAATGGAAAGAAATGGTCGAAGACCCGAGCCAGAAAATCGGCCGGCCTCGCCAATTATATACCGGAGAGTACGATCGGGAGTTCGTTGCGCTCGACAAGCGCTAGATCAAGACATCCACACTTTTCGAAAGGCCGCCTTTATAGGGCGGTCTTTTTTCTTAGCGCGATCCACCATTAAATTTCAGGACATCGCTGAGCAAATATCTAGCAGCGGCCATGGAAGGGATCTCCGTGCCGTTGCCGAGCTGTGCGATATAGGGTGCTAGCTTCGCGATTTGTTTGTCACCCCCCTCACCCATCAAATCGGCGAGCGACGCAGCAAGGTTTTCCGCGCTACACTTCTCCTGCAGACATTCCGGAACGATTTCACGGTCCGCCAAGATATTCAAGATATTCACGAAGTCTACGCGAATAAGCCGACGCAATAAAAACCCCGTTATCTTGTTCACTTTATAGGCAATGACGGTTGGGACGCCGGCAATCGCTGTCTCAAGGGCAACGGTTCCCGAAGCGGCAACCGAAACAGTGCTCGCGGCCATGGCGTCATATTTTTCATCGGGCCTATCAAGGATAACCGGGGGAATTGGCCAGCCAACGGTCGCTTTCCGAACAAACTCGGAGAGGTGAGACAATGTGGGAATGACAACATTGTAGTCTTGGCCCTTCGAGCCAAGAATTTCCAAAGCCTTTCCGAATATATCGATATGTCGCCCCACTTCGCCCCGCCGGCTACCTGGTAGAGCGCAAATCAGCGGGATCTCCGCCGGTAGATTATGACGGTACCGGAAACTGCCTCCATCCCCTTTATCCGCGCCATATTCTAGAACGGGATGTCCGATAAACGCGCTGGGGAGGCCCACTTTTTCGAAATATGGGTGCTCAAACGGTAGAATAGCTATCAAGTGATCGTAATAACGTTTGAATTTATGCACTCGCCCTGCCCGCCAAG
>CAXAGK010000349.1:0-4633 GCA_963968305.1 uncultured Rickettsiales bacterium
GCGCATGGTACCTTGGAGCCTGGTGGGGTCGCGGAAGCACATGACCACGAGATCGAACATCAAGTCATCTATGTTCTCGAGGGAACCTGTGATGTGACTCTCGGCGAGGCCCCGACAGTTGAATGCGGTGCCGGGACCATCGTTGAAATTCCGCCGAAGGTCATGCATGAAGTCGTGGCAAAGGGCGATATAGCCTTAAAGGTCTTAGTGATTTATAGCCCACCATTGCAGCCGAGAGACGACGTTCCGGTCGATTGAACGCGGGACAGTATCCAACAAGTGAAAGAACCTATGAGCGAACAGAATTTGAATGCCGGTGCTCTGGCCGGAATAAAGGTGATTGACCTAACGCGGGTTTTGAGCGGTCCTTATGCAACGCAAATACTTGCGGATCATGGCGCCGAAGTGATCAAGGTCGAGCCTCCCACGGGTGACGAGGTGCGCGATTGGGGGCCTCCGTTCCATGAGGGGGACGCGTCTTACTTCATCGGCCTCAATCGAAACAAAAGATCAATTGGAATCGATCTGCGCCAGAAAGAGGGGCAGGATATCCTGCTACGTCTGTTGGAAGACGCGGATATTGTCTTCGAGAATTTCAAGACCGGCCAAATGGAGAAATTTGACCTGGGGTACGAAGACACGCTCAAGGCACGCTTTCCCAAGTTAATATACTGCCGGATTAGCGGTTACGGCGCGGATGGACCGTTGGGGGGCTTCCCAGGGTATGACGCGGTGATTCAATCTGCGGCTGGCTGGTTCAGCGTGAACGGCACTTCGGAGAGCGGTCCAACTCGTGTTGGTATTCCGATGGTGGATATGGGCACCGGACTTTATTCGACCATCGCGATGCTGATGGCATTGTCGGAGCGTAATCGCTCCGGGCATGGGCAGTTCATTGATATGACGCTGTATGATTGCGCCGTGTCATTGCTGCATCCATATCTCGCTAATTTCCTGCTTTCAGACAAAGTTCCCCAGATCACTGGGAATCAGCATCCCAATATTGCACCTTACGATAAGTATCCAACAAAAAGTGGAGATATTTATATCGCCTGCGGGAACAATCGGCAGTTCCGTGGGTTGTGCGAAGTGCTGGGGCAGGGCGAACTAGCGGACGACGCGCGGTTCAAGGACAATGGCGATCGCTCACAAAACCGCGACGCTTTGACCGATGTGCTGCGCACTGCGATGGTTAATGAAGACGGAGATGATTTGTGTGCGCGCCTATTGGCGCGGAATGTACCGGCTGGCCCCGTCAACGATATCGCGCAAGTCATGTCACACCCTCATACGGCCCACAGGAACATGGACGCGAGCGTTGATTGGTATCGGGGAGCTGGGACACCAATTAAGTTTTCTCGGACCCCAGGCGATCTGAAAACGCCACCTCCGAAGTTCGGTGCGAATAGTAGAGAGGTCATGTCGGCGCACGGATTCAGCGACAGCGATATTGATTCGTTGATCGAAAAAGGCGCGTTGCTGGAAGAACGCCGGAAATAGCTGAGCGACTATCGGGTATAGTCGTCCAAAGCTGCTGCTATTTGGTCGAAAACGCCATTCCAATCGCCTGGAGCGGGCTGTCGGAACAAACGCATAGTTGGATACCAGGGGCTATCCTCGCGCTCTGTTTGCCAGCGCCAATCCGGCGCATAGGAAAGCATGGTCCAGATTGGCTTATTTAAGGCGCCGGCCAAATGGGCGACACTCGTATCCACGCTAATGACGAGATCGGTCTGTTGGATGAGCGCCGCCATTTCGGCGAAATCCTGAACATCCTTGCCCGGATTATCCAAGGGTGCGTCCGAAATGCCAAACTGTAGTCCGATGAATTGGAAATCGACGCCGGCCAGCCGGTCGAGTAACGCGGCCGGAGAAATTGAACGGCGGTGGTCGTTGGGGTTTGCTTCGCTGCCTTGCCAACATATTCCGACAATCGGTTTATCATCGTTGACTGACAACTCTATCCCTTGTGTTGACTGTGGAGTGAAGTCTTTTGTTAATGCAATGTCTTCCAGCCCTATATTTAATCGATTCATGATGCTGAGAAGGGGCAGTTGAAAGTCGGCAGTCGGTAGGTACCCATCTCGGTCCCGCACCAACACGCCTTCAAGTGCAGGAATTCCCGTGAAGAGTCGTTCCAGAGCAGGCGGAACATGGAGGAACACAAGTGCTCCGTGCTCCTTCAGTACAGGCAAGAAGCGCGAGAATTGAATAACGTCACCATATCCTTGCTCGGCCCAAACGATGATTGAGCGTCCCAATAAGTCCTCGCCTTTCCACAACGGAATTTCGGCGATGGACGGGTGAGGAAGAATTCCGCGAGATGGCCGCGCTTCGAAGTCCTCCCAACCGCCCGGCATATCCCCCATTAGCAACCGTACCATCGCACGATTAAGTTTCGCCGGTGCATAATCGGGCGCCACGCCTAGTGCTCGGTCGAGGGTCCGCCATGCGTCTTCTGGCTGGCCGTTGGCTGTTTCCGCCGAACTTAAGTTTAACAGCAATTCAGGGCTTACCGGTGCCAATGCCAAAGTACCACGAGCAATTTCAACGGCATCGGACGTTCTGTTCGTTTGTTGTAGCATCGCGCACAGATTCAGCCGGGCATCAAAACTGTCGGGTGCGAAGGATACCGCTTCTTCAAGTTGGGATACTGCATCTTCATGGTTCCCTCGGCGATAGAGGAGTGTCGCAAGATTGACGCGCGCCGGCAGTAATTCAGGTGCATAGGTCAACGCTTTCTCAAATGCCGTGATCGCGGCACCAGGCCGACCGCGGCCTAATTCCAGCATCGCCATTCCGTAATGCACGGCGCCGCTTTCGGGTGCGATACTTACGGCGGCTTCGTACTCAATTGCGGCTTCGTCAATCCGCCCCAGTTCCAGCAATAGGTTCGCCAAATTGAGATGTGCATCGGCGAAGTCGTTCGCGAAAGCAATTGCTTTCCGGTAACACCCCTCCGCAGACCGCGCATCGCGTGCTGTTGCGAACGCTAGGCCCAAATGGGTGTGTATCGTCGCATCCTCCGGCAATCCAATGGACGCCATCTGCAGTAATTCGACGGCAGCGGAAGCTTGGCCGGTATGTAATGCTATGAGACCCAAGCCTTGGGAGGCATTCGGCTGGCCAGGGGTATCATCCAAAATTTCACGATACAATGCTTCGGCGTCTTGAAGCGCGCCCTGACGCAGTAGACGGTCTGCCTGTTCTAAGGATGCAGTAAGTTTCGCTTGGTCCACGATAGAATTTCCGCCCGATTTAGCAGCCGGCGCAATAAAGCCAGTTATTCGCCGAGAATATCGCTATTTTGGCTCGCGCGATAGGAAAGCAGGTACGTGATCTCCAAGGCCAACGGGACTTCCTTCATTGAACTTATCATCGTTATCCTGGGTCGGCTTCCTGGCAACGCGTGGTTTGCGTGCTTTCGGTACTTTGGGCGTTTCCTCGGTACCGGCCTCTGCTTTCCTCGCCGACGGTGCCTCCGATCCATTGGAGGAGGGTTTCGGCTTGTCATTTCGACCTCCGCCACGTCGTCCTCGGGAGCGCGGAGCCTCTGTATCGGCTTCAATAACCGCCGCTTCCCCATCTTTTAACTCAAGACGGGGAATTTCGAGGCCGGTTAGTTTTATAATCATGTCGAGATAGCGTTTCTCATCGGGGGCCGCGAGCATAATGGCCCGGCCGGACCGCCCTGCGCGCCCTGTACGCCCGATGCGATGAACATAGTCATCCGCATTGATCGGCACATCGAAGTTGAAGACATGGCTCATCGCCTCGATATCCAACCCGCGGGCCGCGACATCGGAGCAAACTAATAATCTGATTTCGCCCTTTTTGAAGGCTTCAAGGGTATCCGTGCGTTGGAATTGGTCCATATCGCCGTGCAGGGCACCAGCTTCGAAGCCGTGTCGTTTAAGCGACTGTTGAACGGTGCTCACGTCCCGTTTGCGGTTACAAAATATTAGCGCATTTTTTACATCTTCGGACTTCAGCAAAGACCGGAGCGCGCTGCGCTTTTCTTTGTGATCTACGGCGACCATCGATTGGGATACCGTCGCAGCAGTGCTCGCAGGCGGACTGACGGTAATTTCCTTTGGATTCATCAAGAATTGGTCGGCCAAACGGCGGATCACCGGCGGCATAGTCGCGGAAAACATCAGAGTTTGTCGGATCTTCGGCATCAACGAGACGATCTTTTCTACGTCCGGAACAAAGCCCATATCAAGCATGCGGTCCGCTTCGTCGATGACCAACAGTTTGACGTCGGATAGAAGCACACGACCACGTTCGAAATGATCCAGCAACCGGCCCGGTGTCGCGATCAACACGTCTACACCGCGATCCAGCAGTTTGTCCTGATCGTCGAAGGACACACCACCGATCAATAATGCTTTCGAGAGCTTTTGATACTTTCCATAAATATCGAACTGCTCCGCGACCTGAGCTGCGAGCTCGCGCGTCGGCTCAAGGATGAGCGAGCGTGGCATACGGGCACGAGCGCGGCCCTGGGCCAGGATATCGATCATGGGAAGTGTGAAGGAAGCGGTCTTACCGGTGCCGGTTTGCGCGCCACCCATAATATCGCGATTCATCAAGACGTAGGGGATTGCCTGCGCTTGAATCGGTGTTGGCG
>CAXAGK010000350.1:0-4630 GCA_963968305.1 uncultured Rickettsiales bacterium
TATAAACCAAGATGGATTTGAAAGTCATGGATATCTCCTTCGGCAAATGCCTGTTATTGTTCTATTATTGTTGACGAAATGATGCGATCGCGTTGATATCAATCAACGAACGGGAATGATTATGAAACCGGCAAACGGTGAGGGTAATGGCGAGTAGAGGCAGCGTTTATCCGGTGATTCTGTCGGGTGGGGCAGGGACATGGCTGTGGCCTTTATCGCAGTCCCTTTATCCAAAACAGCTTTTGCCGTTAACCGGAGAACGCAGCCTATTGCAGGAAACGGCGCTGCGGGTGGAATCAGAAGATCTGTTTCATCTCCCGATGATCGTCACCAATGACGAACACCGTTTCATTATCGCCGAACAGTTGCGCGAGATCGGTACCGCGCGGTTCGAAGATATTTACGGGCGAACGGACCCGACATGAGCGCGAACTCGCTGACCACTCCGGCGTATCCGCCGGGCGTTGCTTATATCGACGGTGATTATCGGCCAATATCTGAGGCTAAAATCTCCGTCCTCGATTGGGGCTTCCTGCGTTCGGATGCCACCTATGACGTGGTTCATGTCTGGCATCGCCGTTTTTTCCGGCTCGATAAACATCTCGACCGATTCCAGAACTCGGTCAAGCTGATGCACATGACCCTGCCATTTGAGCGCGGTGGTCTTGTTGATGTATTGAAGGAATGTGTGCGTCAATCGGGTTTGGATGATGCCTATGTGGAAATGATTTGTACCCGCGGTGTCTCTCCAACCTTCAGCCGCGACCCCCGGGACGCGGTCAACACCTTTATCGCCTTTGCCATCCCGTTCGGTTGGGTCGCGAACGAGGAACAGCGGGCGAGGGGACTGAATATATCAATTAGTGATATTCCGCGCATCCCGCCGCAATCGGTCGACCCTACGGTGAAAAACTATCATTGGCTGGATTTCGTCGCCGGCCTCTATGGCGCCTACGAACAAGAGGCGGAGAACGTGATGTTGGTCGATTTAGATGGCAATATCTCAGAAGGGCCGGGCTTCAATCTCTTTGCGGTGAAGGACGGCAAGGCGGTGACACCGAAGAGCGGGGTTCTCGAAGGTATCACGCGGGCGACGACGTTGGAGCTTTGCCGTGAACTCAATGTCGATGCGACATTGGGCACACTGACGGTCGATGCGATACGGGGCGCGGAAGAAGTTTTTATCACATCGACGGCGGGCGGCATCATGCCGGTGACGCGGTTGGATGGAAAACCGGTTGGCGACGGATTGCCGGGCCCGGTGACGCAGCGTCTGACAGCACTCTATTGGGAAAAACACCGTGATCCCGAATGGAGCGAGGCAGTGGACGTGTAACAGTGCTTTTGAAATATCCCGATGCCGGGTAATTAGAACGCTGAAATTGCGACAAGAAAAGAACACCTGGATCGAAGATGCAAAAAGCTATGGAAGATAGCGGTTCCGCCGCGCGGGAATTGGATTACGACGTAATTGTCATCGGTGCCGGTATTTCCGGCATGTATCAACTTCATACATTGCGCGAACAGGGTTTTCGGGTGCGGGTATTTGAAGCCGGAACCGGCGTCGGTGGGACTTGGTATTGGAACCGCTATCCGGGTGCGCGTTTTGACTCCGAGAGTTATTCCTATGCCTATTCCTTTTCTCAAGAGCTGTTGGACGAATGGGATTGGACCGAGCATTTCTCCCCACAGCCGGAGACTGAGCGCTACCTTAATCATGTGGCGGACAAGTTCGACTTGCGCCGCGACATCCAGTTCTCCGCACGAGTTGCTTCGGCACAATTCGATGAGGCCAGCGATAGTTGGGAAATCACTCTTGAGGATGGCAGCTGCCATTGTTCGCGGTTTATGGTGGCGGCGGTCGGGCCGCTCTCCGCTCCGACGATGCCGCGTTTCGACGGCATGGACGCGTTTAAGGGCCAATCCTTCCACACCGGCTTATGGCCGAAGGAATCGGTGAGCTTTGAGGGCAAACGTGTCGCAGTGATCGGTACCGGTGCAACCGGCGTTCAGACTATCCAGGAAGTGGCGAAGACGGCGGGGCATTTGACCGTATTTCAACGCCGCCCCAATTGGTGCACGCCGTTACACAACCGCAAGATTGATCACGCGGAGATGCAGGAACTCAAGAAAGGCTACCCCGAGATGTTCCAGCGGTGCCAGGAAACCGCAACGTGTTTTCTACACACACCCGATCAACGTCAAACCTTCGATGTTTCGCCGGAAGAACGGGAGGCGTTTTGGGAACAGCTCTACGCAACGCCGGGCTTCGCGATCTGGGTCGGTAATTTCCGGGATATGCTTTTTAATCGGGCCGCGAATAAGGAAGTTTCGGATTTCGTTGCGGGGAAAATCCGCGGACGGGTGAACGATCCTGAGGTCGCTGAACTCCTGATCCCGAAAGATCACGGATTCGGGACGCGCCGCGTGCCACAGGAGACGTATTACTACGAAGTCTACAATCAGCCTAATGTCGATCTGGTGAGTATCGTCGACAACCCGATTGAGCGGATCACACCGACTGGGATTGAAACGCGTGAGCGCTCTTTTGGATTCGATATTATCATCTACGCGACGGGCTTTGACGCCATTACCGGCAGTTTTGACCGGATTGATATTCAGGGAATGGATGGGCAGGGCCTAAAGGCGAAATGGCGGGAAGCGCTGGAAACCTATCTTGGCGTACAGGTCGCCGGATTTCCAAACATGTTTATGGTCATGGGACCGCATACGGCGCTCGGTAATATCCCGCGCAGTATCGAGTATAACGTGGAATGGGTGACTAATTTGATTACGCACATGCGAGAGAACGATCAAACTCGTGCAGAACCCCGCCCGGAAGCGGTCGACGAATGGACGGCACAAGTCGTGAAGACCAATGACGGTTTACTGACGAACGAAGTCGATTCCTGGATGACCGGCATCAATCAGAATGTCGAGGGTAAACAAACTCGTATCATCGCCCGGTACAGCGGCAGTGCCGTCGCCTATCGCGAACATTGTGATGAGATCGCCGCTAAGGGATATCACGGTATACAATTTAAGTAGCATCGCGCCTTCACCATTCGCCCAATACGACTGCAATTGCGATAGCGGTCACGATCAGGGCACAGAGGGCGGCTATAATGCTGAAATCACGCTGCGGTCTATTGCCGCCTTCCTCGAATTCTTCGGGATAACCGATTGACCGGTGCGGCCAATCTTTTCTCCCGGGTGCCCGGGCCCAAAACTTTAGCGCGTCGCGGATGTTGGCGAACAATCCGGCGAATAAGTAATTCCCAATAGTAGAAACCATCCTTTCGAACATTGTTTTTCCGGTTTCACCCGCGCGGTCAATCGTTGACAGTAAATTCAACATAGATGTCGGTGAGGTTGGATGTGTTGATCTAGAACAAACGAAACTTGAACTCGTAAATGCCAGATGAATGGACGGCGTTTCAAAGGTCGGTTGTTGCGCTGGTTTCCCCGCGCGCTAACTCCTTATTGGTTAGATGGAGATCAATTGTAAGGAAGTCATTGCGGTGAGTGCGACACGGACGGAAAAAGAAAATGAAACTGTGCTTCCCGGTGCTCTTTCGGGAATTCGCGTCATCGAAATGGCCGACGAACAGGCGGAATATTGCGGCCTGACTTTGGCAGGTTTGGGTGCCGACGTGGTCAAGCTGGAATCACCAGGTGGCAATCCAACACGGCGAATCGGTCCCTTTTACAATGATCAAGAGGATCCCGAAGGGTCCTTGTTCTTCTGGCAGTACAATCGTGGCAAACGTTCAATAGAGCTGGATCTCACGCAGAAGCAGGATCGTGTTAGATTTGAATCGCTGCTGTCATCCGCGGATATCTTTCTGGAATCGACGCCAAAGGGTGAGCTCGATGCGTTTGGATTAGGATCGAAGGTGTTGGCTGAACGGTTTCCAGCTCTGATCCATGCTCGGATGACACCTTTCGGCGACGACGGGCCGTGGAGTGAATATAAGGCTTCGGACCTTGTCCATTTGGCGCTTGGCGGCGTGATGATGAATTGCGGCTACGATCCGACGCCCGATGGTAAGTACGACCTGCCGCCGATTGCGCCACAGATGTGGCATGCCTATCACGTCGCGGGTGAGCAACTGAGCATGGCGATTGTCGCTGCCCTCGTATATCGATTCCGCACAGGGCAGGGACAGCAAGTTTCTTGCGCGGTCCACGAGGCAGTCGCGAAATGCACCGAGGTTGATCTGATGTCTTGGATCATGCGGCGCTCACCGATTTTTCGCCAAACCTGCCGGCACGCTCGAGAGACGATTTCACCGCATCCGACTATCGCGCATACTAAGGATGGTCGCTGGGTCATGGCGAGCCTTGGGACGCGTCCTGGTGATGGGAACCGACTGATGGAGCTGCTCGAGCGCTACGGGATCGAGTCCGGCATGGATAAGGAGACTAGCGACCTGTCGAAAGGCGGACGCTTCGTGCCCGGCACCGGGCCGGTGAAGGAGAAGCGCGATAAGGGCATGGAAGCGATGCAGCGCTTCGTTCGGAATTTCACCTATGACAATGTGCCGTGGCGGGAAGCGCAGGAAATAGGCATGCTCTGGGCACCACTCCGCAAACCACACGAGAATGCGTTGGACCCACATTGGCTGGA
>CAXAGK010000351.1:0-4614 GCA_963968305.1 uncultured Rickettsiales bacterium
CCTATTTCCATGGTGTGCTTGGAATGCGATATCAGATGAAGAACCTGCTGGTATGGAACTATACGCTTCGCGGTATCTTTATTCTGATGTTCTTTTTCGCGCCAAAGACCGAAGTCGCTGTGATCGCGTTCGCTATCGGCATGGGGGCGCTATGGTTGGGCACGGTGCCGCTTACTAGTGGGATCATTGCCAAACTGTTCGGCCCGGCCAATCTCGGTTTGTTGTTCGGGGTTTGCTTTTTCTCGCATCAGGTTGGCTCGTTCCTTGGTGTGTGGATCGGCGGTTATTTATTCGATCTTACGGGCAATTACGATACCATCTGGATTTTGACCGCGCTCGCCGGTTTCATGGCGGCTGCGTTCAATCTGCCGATCAAGGAACGCTCTGCCGCGCAACCAGCCTAAGTAAAGGTTGAGCGGCGGCGTTATCGCGTCTAGGAAGACGTTATGGCAAGACGTCTTAAACTCGCGACGGTCGGCACCGGCTATTTTGCGCAATTCCATTACGAAGCTTGGAGCCGGATCGAGAATGTTGATCTCGTCGGGCTCTGTACCCTCGACGGCACTATGGGCCGCAACATCGCGGTTAGTTTCGACGTGGATACGGTCCACGGTGATGTCGCCGATATGCTCGACGCGGTGAAACCCGACCTACTGGATATTGTCACGCCACCACCAACCCACCGTCAATTTATCGAAACCGCCGTCGCGCGCGGTGTTGCAGTGGTCTGTCAGAAGCCGTTTACGGAAAACCTGGCGGAGGCGGAAGAAATGACGGCGCTGGCGGAAGCGGCGAATGTTCCGCTGATCGTACACGAGAACTTCCGTTTCCAGCCCTGGCACCGCCAAACCCGTATGATTTTAGACGAAGGCACGCTGGGGGAGCTCTATCAGATATCCTTTAGAATGCGGCCGGGTGACGGGCAGGGGCCGGATGCCTATCTGGAACGCCAACCTTACTTCCAAACTATGGAACGGTTTTTGGTCCATGAGACGGCAATCCACTTCGTCGATGTGTTCCGCTATCTCATGGGCGAAGTAGAGAGTGTCTACGCCGACCTCACGCGGTTTAATCCGGCGATCAAGGGTGAAGATTCTGGATATATCGTTTTTCAATTCCGCAGTGGCGCGAAGGGGTTGTTCGATGGCAATCGGCTTGTCGACCATGTGGCGGGGAACCGTCGCCTCACCATGGGCGAGATGTTGATCGAAGGCGCCGAAGCGGTGCTGCGGGTCGATGGCGACGGCGGGATATTCCTGCGTAAGCACGGCTACGATGTCGAAATGCCGGTTGCCTATGATTGGGAGAATCGCGGATTTGCCGGAGACAGTGTCTACATGCTACTCCACCATGCCGTGCAGCATGTCCTTGCGGGTGCGCCCGCGATGAACACGGCGAGAGAGTACCTTACGAACTTGCGGATCGAAGACGCGATCTATCGGTCCAGCGAGGCGGGTACAAAGATCGCTCTGTAAGAGACCGTTAAGCGTCCACCGTTTCCAGATCAACGGGCTCCGCCATTGCCCCTGTCGCCCGCATGGCGTCGATCCGGGTTGTTTCACTGCGCTGCCGTTCAACGAAGATTTCCCAGCAATGATTGTCAGGATCGGTGAAATAGATACCGTAAGAAATTCCGTGATCAACGGCTCTCTGCACGTCAACGCCGTTGGCGATTAAGCCTTTGCGGAATTTGCCCAACTCCTGAACCGAGCCGTCGAATTTAAGCGCAATATGATTGATCGTCTCTTCGCCCTTGGCAACTGGGTTTTCGAACAGCGCGATATCGTGATCGTTCTCACCGAAAGATAAGAAGCTGCCGTTGCGCTCCGGACTGTCGACGACGACCGTCATGCCAAGATTCTTGCAATACCAGTCGCGTGAGGTGGCAAGATCGCTGACATAGATGACGGTGTGTCCGAGTTCCTTGATTCTTGGCATGTCAAAATCCTTTCGCGTGAGCTTTGAATTTCGAAGCAAACACCTGCGGTGGTCAAGTGCGATTAGAGACTACGGGATAATTCCGGGTATTCGGCAACGATTTTCTCGAAGCGTTTGCGGATCGATCCACCGTTTGGATCGTCGCCAACAGCTTCGAACAGTCGGTGTTTCATGAAGAAGCGCCAATGAACCGGAAGACCCGCAAGTAGGTCGCTGAGTGTCTCGTAGTTCTCGTCGGTCCAGATGCTTTCGAATTCATCCCGCTCGGGCCCGAAATCGAAAAAGTGGGTTTTCTGGGCTGTGCTCATGTCGTGGCGGCGAGCCGTTGTCGCGGGCTTGTCATAGCCGCCGTTCTCCAGCACTACGCCATAGGAATTCGAAGCTTCGTCGTCGGTGACGAAGCCGCTCCGCACATCCTGGACTACGGCTTTGGGATCGCGCTCTAACGGGTCGCCCCAACCGCCGGAGCCACCCGATGCGACATGAACGATGTCGCCCGGCCCGATGGTTAGGATATCCGTATTGCCGAGATTGACTTCTTGATTGCCGCCGGGATTAAGGAGGAAGACTGAGTTACGACCAGCCTTTCCGTTGAGCACACCCCAGGACCGAAACCGGGTGCGGTCACGGTTGCGGGCAGTGATTTTGGTGTTAGGCGCCTGCGCCTGGAACCGCATTTCCGTTGCCAATCCGCCGCGATGTTTCCCAGCTCCGCCGGAGTTTTGGGCGAGACCATAGCGGAGAATTTTGATTGGCACTTCCGCTTCGTTGATCTCGACTGGTGTGTTCTTCAGGAAGGAACTGTTGGCACCAGACCCTTCGGCGCCGTCTTCCGCCGGATTGCCGCCGGCCCCGCCGGAGATCGGACCGATTGAGGCAACGACCCGGCGGCTTGTCCTATTGTCGACGCTGTTGACGTTCATGATCGGGCCACCGCTGCACGGCGATGCGGGCAATCGATCCGGGGCCGCCTGGACGAACGCTCCGAAGGTGATCTCTTGCAGGCGCATGGAGGAGAGTGTGCGCATACCGACCGCGGCCGGGAATTCCGGATTGACGATGGTGCCTTTCGGCAAAATGCAGCGGCACACCCGGGTGACACCTGAATTCAGGAACAAGGTCGGGTCGAGCGTATAGAGCACGTAGACGAGGCCGACCAGCATCATGACGTGACGTTCTTCGCCGCCGGTCGGAATGTTCATCGATGATTCGAGCTGCGGGTCACTGGTTGAGAAATCAAAGACGCATGAATCGCCTTCGATGGTCAGGTTGAGGGCAATCCGGCATGGCCAGCCGTCGACGGCGTCTTCGTCCATGTAATCCGCGAAGAAATACTCTCCGTCCGGAAGACCGCTGATGATCGCGCGAGCCTGCGTCTCCGCGTAATCGAGGAGGTCGTCGATACCGTCACGAAAAGTGTCAATCCCGAACTTCTCAATCATCTCGTGAACACGCCGCTCGCCGGTATTCACCGCCGCGAGCTGCGCTTTTAAATCGCCCCAGTTTTGCTCCGGCATGCGGACGTTGGTGAGCAAGATATCGAGCACATCTTGATTGATCTCACCGCCCCGCATGATCTTCGTCGGTGGAATACGGATGCCTTCCTGATGCACTTCGGTCAGGGTACGTGACAGGCTAGCGGGCACAGCACCACCCACATCGGTGTTATGGATATGCCCGACGGCGAAGCACACGATCTTGCCTTCGTGGAAGATTGGCTTCCAGATATGCATGTCCGGCGTATGGGTACAGACAAACCCGCTATAAGGATCGTTGGTGATGCAAATGTCACCTTCTTCGTAGTGATCGATGGATTTGATCACGTTGCCGTAATTCATGCCAACGAACCACGTCGCACCCAGTTCCGTCGGCGTGGCGAAGGTGAAACCTTCGGCGGTAGTCAGCCCAGTGGTGAAATCCTCTGTTTCTTTGACGAAAGTCGAATGGGCTGTGCGGTACAGCGTGTAGGCCATGCTCTCGGCGGCGGCGACACAATGGTTCTTCAGAATTTCGAGCGTGATCTTGTCGATCGCCATGGTCAGGCCTCCAAATTCAGAATGAGGTTGCCGAAGGCGTCCACCTCGACGCGGAAGCCGTCGAGGATACAGCTTGTCGTATCGTCCTGCGCGACGATTGCCGGGCCGTTAAAGGATTGGCCGGCTCGCATGTCCGCGCGCCGATAAATGTCCGCCTGGCGTTTCTCGCCGTCGCAATAGACGGGTGTTTGCCCGATGGGACTGGGCGGTGCGTCGGAAGTTCCCAAGGGTGATATTTTGGGCTTTGGTGGGACGCCGGAGATAATGAGCCGTAAATTGATGATCTGAAGTGGCGCGGCTTCGTCCGCATATTCGTAGAGCCGAGTGTGTTCGTGATGAAACGCCGCGACGAGAGCATCGATATTCCCGTCTTCTATCCAGGCTCTCTCAAGCGGCGTGTCGATTTCATAGGATTGCCCGCGGTAACGCATATCGGCGGAGACTTTGAGGATAGGCTCGCCGTTGAAACCTTGCTCGTCCTTTAACCAATGAAGCGCGCGTTTTTGTAACTCGACCAGTGCTTCGTGTAATTTACCAGCGACTTCGTCTTTAAGGTCCGCATAGATTGTCCGGATGAAATCGTTGCGCACGTCGGCAATGAGTCCGCCGAAGGCGCTGAGCACGCCCGGTGTCATCGGGA
>CAXAGK010000352.1:0-4597 GCA_963968305.1 uncultured Rickettsiales bacterium
ATCCTACTCCGACATAACTGGCGGCCAATTAGCGATGCTGGCCGTGGTCGCCGGGCTAGAACTGCGCGAGCGCACCGGCAAGGGCATGTCTTACGACGTCTCTATGCAGGATGTGACCTCCTGGGTGACGGAGACGACCTGGAGCATTCCGCCGGAAGATCGCGGCCCGAACGGTGCCGCGATTGAATGCAGCGACGGTTATGTTTGGATGGAGAACCCAGCGGATGCGGACGACATCGATACGAAATCCAAAACCCGCGCCGCCATGTTCGGCGGGCTGGCGCCCAAAGGCATCAAACTGGCACCGGTCCTCAACGTGACCGAAGCCGCAACCCATCCTCAGACACTTGCCCGCGACCTGATCGTCGACAGCGAATGGGAGACCGGCCCCTGGCCGCTGCTTGGCTCGCCGATGAAACTCTCGAAAACACCGCCCCGGGTGCGCCGCCCGATCAACAGGCCGGAAGCACCCACACCGGAAGTACTGGAGAAATTCGGCATCCGTCGAACGTCGGCCGCAGAGTAAACCGATGCGCGCCGTTTGGTATGAAAAGCAGGGGCCTGCGAACGAGGTCTTGATCCTCGGCGAAAAACCGACGCCAAAACCGGGACCCGGCGAGGTCCTGATCCGTGTCTTCGCGTCGGGTGTCAATCCAGCCGATGAAGGCATACGAAGCGGGCTCGGTCGATATCAGTATAAAATCGATCCGTTTATCATTCCACAAAGCGATGGCGCCGGCATCGTCGAAGCGCTGGGCGACGGAGTCACGCGCCATGCGGTCGGCGACCGCGTCTGGCTCTATAACGGCCAGCGTGAAGGACGCCAACACGGCACTGGAGCTGAGTTCATCTCCTTAAACGCGGAGCGGGTACGCCCTCTCCTCGACGATCTCAGCTTTAGCGAGGGTGCCGCGCTCGGCATTCCCTGCATGACCGCGCATTTCAGCGTCTTCAGTAATGGGCCAGTCGACGGCAAAACTGTCTTCGTGCCGGGCGGTGCCGGTGCGGTCGGCAACTATGTTATCCAATGGGCGAAATGGGGTGGCGCCAAGGTCATCTCGACCGTCAGTTCCGACGATAAAGCAGCGGATGCGAAGACCGCTGGCGCCGACGTGACGATCAACTACCGCGAGGAAAACGTCGCCGAGCAAGTTCTCATGGAGACCAGCGGCGAAGGCGTCGACTTAATCTGCGAAGTCGATTTCGGTGGCAATATCGCGATCACCGAGCAAGTCATCAAGGTGAACGGCTGCGTCTCGATCTACGCCTCCAAGGGTGAGCTCAATCCGGTCGTACCGATGAACGTCTTCATGATCAAAAACATCAAAGTCTGGCCCTTCGTCCTGCCGATGACGCCGCTCCCCAACCGCGAACGCGCCCAAGCCGAAATCGCCACTTGGCTCAGCGAAGCAAAACGCTTCCACCGCGTCGCGGGAGAATTTCCGCTCGCCCAGACAGCCGCCGCCCACGAGTTGGTGGCATCCAAGACAAAACGTGGCACGGTAATCGTCCTACCGCAGGAATGACTCCGCAAATTCGCGCTAAAACCTAAACTGTCCTCCGTTCACGTGGATGACTTCACCGGTGATAAAGCCACCGGTCTCGCCCGCGAGGTAAAGGCAAGCGTTGGCAATGTCGTCGACAGTGCCGATGCGTTTCACCGGGATCGATTCAATGCGTGCTTTTTTCCAGACCTCTGGGTCGTCGTATTGGCTCCAGTCACGGGTCGTGTCGATTGCGCCCGGGGAGACCGTATTGGCGGTGATACCGGATGGCCCCAACTCCAACGCCAAGGCCTTCGCGAAGGCGTGTACGCCCGCCTTGCAGGTGATGTTGTGAGTGCGTGTCGGCACATGAGCCGCAAAGCCGTCAACGCCGGAGATATGGATGATCCGGCCCCAACCGCCCTGCTTCATCAGCGGCACCACGCAGCGCGCTAGATAGAAGGCAGAGTTCAAGTTGGTGTTGATCGTGTCCTGCCATTCCTCGACGGAAATATCTTCGACCGGCTGCTTCTTGCGGATCGAGACATTAGAGACGGCGATATCCACCGTACCGAAAGTATCGGCCGCCTGTTTCACCATCGCCTCCACCGCGTCGGCATCGCCGACATCGGCCATCACGCCAATGGCATTGCCACCGGACACCTTGATATCGTCCACCACCTTGTCAACCTTATCGCGCGACGACCCGCCATTGACCACCACATTGGCGCCGGCCGCCGAGAAGAGTTTGACGATGGCCTCGCCGATATTCTGGCCGGAGCCCGTCACGATAGCCGTGCGGCCCTTCAATGGTTGGGGGTCGAGCATTATTTTTTCCTTTATCAGATGCGGTTTGATCAATGAAGTAGGCGGCGAAATGTCGCTGGCCATTTTCCCGTTAGATGCTAATTGCTATTATCGGTATTTGACACCGACACACGAACAATCGGAACACCTCTCCCATGATCGATTTCAGCCTGCCCGACGAGCTGCAAGAATTACAGGATCGCACCCGCGCCTTTATTCGCGACAAGATTATCCCGATGGAAGGCGACCTCCGTCAGTCGGCGCATGGCCCCAGCGACGAGTTGCGCTTGGAAGTGGCCGCACTCGGCCGGGAAGCCGACTTGCTAACCCCACATATCGGCACTGAATGGGGCGGCCTGGGCCTCAATCATATCGGTAAGGCTATCGTGTTCGAGGAGGCAGGCTATTCACCACTCGGCCCCTATGCGCTCAACATTAGCGCGCCGGACGAAGGCAACATGCATTTGCTGGAAGTGGTCGGCAGCGACGGGCAGCGGGAAAAGTATCTCCGCCCCCTCGCGGCGGCGGACGTGCGCTCCGTCTTCTCCATGACCGAGCCGGACGGCGGTGCAGGCTCCGACCCGTCGATGATGAAAGTAACGGCCGTTGAGGATGACGACGGATACGTGATCAACGGCCGGAAATGGATGATCACCGGTGCCAAGGGTGCGGCCTTTCAGATCATCATGACGCGCACCATCGACGCGTCCGGCGAAGATATCGGTGCCACCATGTTCATGGCGGACATGGATGTGGAAGGTTGCGAGGTCGTGCGCGTCCTCGACACCATGGACAGCAACACATCGGGCGGCCATTCAATCGTCGACTACAACGATGTTCGGGTGCCAAAATCCGCCGTCCTGGGTGAGCCCGGCAAAGGTTTCCGATACGCGCAAGTGCGCCTGGCCCCTGCGCGACTGACCCACTGCATGCGCTGGCTAGGTGCTGCGCGGCGCTGCCAAGATATCGCCGTCGAATACGCCCGCAACCGGCATGCATTCGGCAAGCCGTTGAGCGAGCATGAAGGGGTCAGTTTTCAGTTGGCCGACAACCTGCAAGATCTACATCAAAGCCGTCTCAGCATCTGGCACACTGCCTGGGTGCTCGATCAGGGCGAGCGCGGCGGCAATGAGAGCAGCATGGCGAAGGTTTTCTGCTCAGAAGCCGTCGGCCGCGTCGTTGACCGCTGTGTCCAAATCCTCGGCGGTACCGGCATCACCAATGAGACCGTGGTGATGCGCACCTACAAGGACATCCGCGCTTTTCGCATCTACGACGGCCCGTCCGAAGTCCACCGCTGGGCCATCGCCCGCAACATCATGCGCGCAAACAAATAACAGCGACGTCATTCCCACCTTCTCGGGAATGACGAGTTCCTTCGTAATTGTGCTATTCGCCTTTAAACTCCGGCTTCCGCTTCTCGCGCCAAGCATTGTGCGCCTCTTGCGTATCCTCGGTCAGTTCCAGCATGCCGAAGCGGTAGAGGTCCGCGAGCGACGCGTCCTTTAGATTTGGCACATCCAGCGAATGGGTGATCGATTCCTTCACCATCCGCACCGAGAGCGGTGGCAGTGCCGCGATATGTGCCGCCACCTCCTCCGCCTTCGCGATCAACTCGTCATGCGGTGTCAGCCATTGCGCTAATCCGATCCGATAGGCCTCTTCACCCGGCAAAGGGAAGCCCATCGCCAAGCGTGTCGCTAATCCCTTTCCGACCCAGCGCGCCAATCGAGCAGATCCACCATAGGCCGGGATAATACCCAGCCCGATTTGCGGCAAACGCCACTCCGCCCGCTCCGACGCAACGATCAGGTCGCAGCAAAATGTGATAATACAGCCTATCCCGATCGCATAACCGTTGACCGCCGCGCTGATCGGTTTTGGGAAATCACTGAATCGGTCAAAAGGAGAGACTTCCCGCTTCTTCGATAACCCTTTGAGGAATGCCGCCGGAGATCCGGTATTATGGGTGTTCGGGTCTTTCAGATTGGCGCCCGCGGAAAACGCGCCCGCTGAATCATCGCCGGTGATCACGACACAGCGGATATCGTCGTCGTCTTCAATCTCATCCAGGTAGCGCGCCAAGCCTTCGTAATAATCCGGACCCCACGCATTGCGGGCACCCGGTCGGCTCAGCGTGATCCAGCCAACATTATTCTTCTTTTCGTAATGAACCGGCATCGCGGTCTCTCCTCATTCGACTTCCCTGACGAGTGAGGTATAGAGCGGGCGCCTCTAAGCAACCGGTATTTCGTCCGTTCCCCGGCCGCAGAGCCGGGGACCCGCGCGAACGATATTCTCCATCT
>CAXAGK010000353.1:0-4597 GCA_963968305.1 uncultured Rickettsiales bacterium
AGTTCCTAGAACTTATTCCATACCCGCTTTACGACGAACATCAGACGGATTCTTTTCCCCCCATTGTCGGATAAATCCCTTCAGTTCTTCGTCGCTCTGCTCGGGTAGCACGATCTTCAGCCGGACGTATTCATCGCCCGCCGTCCCGGATGGGCGGCTTGCGGGAACGCCCCTGCCCTTCAACCGCAACCGGGTGCCAGAGCTGGTATTCGGCGGTACGGTCACCGAGACGGGTCCATCCACCGTCGGCACCTTAATCTTCGCGCCTAAGACCGCTTCATCAATCGAAATTGGCAATTCGACCTCGATATCCGACTTATCACGTGTGAAAAATGGGTGTGCGTCGACCTGAACCTCGACGAAGGCATCTCCAGCGGGACCGCCGCCTTTCCCTTGTAAGCCTTGCCCCTTAAGCCGCAGACTTTGTCCGTCTTCGGTTCCAGGTGGGATATTCACGTCCAACGTTTTGCCGTCGTGTCGATTGATCCGGCGACGCACCCCTTTCACGGCCGAAAGAAAGTCTACCCGAACCGTATAACGAACATCAGCACCGGGAATACTCCCCATACCGCCCCGGCGGCCGCCTCGCATTCCCCCGAAAAGATCTGAGAAGACGTCTTCCATACCGGCACTGCCACCGCCAAAACCAAATCCGCCGCCGCCTCCGGAATAAGCGCGATTAAATGCGAAAGCGGCTTTGGGTTTCCCTTCAGTATCTATTTCTCCGCGGTCGAATTGGCCGCGTTTTTCCTTATCCGACAGCAGGTCATAGGCGGCGGCGGCTTCCTTGAAGCGTTGCTCAACGGCTTCGTCGCCCGGATGCGTGTCCGGATGCGTTTCCTTGGCAATCTTGCGGTAGGCGCGCTTTATATCCGCCTCGCTCGCGCCGTTGCCCACGCCGAGTATGTCGTAAGGGTCTCTCATATCGTTCCGTCGATGTGGTAATTCCACGCCACGCCAGTGTCGCAGGCCCCCATCATCATGCCTGCGCCGCGTACTTCAAGTATCAAATCAGCACTGCACCTACGTGTAGACGCTAGCTCGTAATTTTCCAACTACCATCCGGTTGCCTGCAGACCACCCCAAAGGCTTCCTGTGTACGACCGTCGATGGTGACCGTTTGTTTGAATTCACGGCAATAATTCCCACTTCCTGTGTGACGGCCTTCGCGGATCGGCGTCACTGTTCCGGAGTTACCGCTCTTGGGGTTGCTCCAGTCAATGGTTTTACCGATTGGCGCCGTGCGCGCCTGCTCTCCGGCACCTTCGAGCGCTATTTGGTCTGCTTTATCGAGCGACTTTCCGATCTCGTTACCGGCAAACGCGCCGAGTAAGGCGCCGATGGCCACTGCCGCCAACTTGCCTTTGCCGCCGCCGATCTGCGATCCGGCAAGTGCGCCCAAACCGGCACCAATTGCAGTTCCAACCCCTTCTTTTTGGCCGACACCCCGGTCCGCACATGCGCCCAGAAGGGCTGTGACCATAATAACCGCCGTAACTTTCTTCATCATTGCGATCAATCCTTTCGCTTATCTCCCGAACGCTAACCAAACTTTTTGGCGTCTAATTGAGAGAATGTTGGCAAGCGCGTTGCAAAATCCGCACTAACCCGGTTTATACATAGATAAGGAATGATTTTGCCTATTTAAACGTTTGAAATATAATTTGGCTTAAATTCTCGCCCCCTTCGGATGAAATACCTATGCCGACCGAAGACACGCAATCTCCAGTCAGCCACTTCAACGAGTGGTTCGAAGACGCAAAGCAATCAGAACCCGTACTACCTGAGGCCATGTCGGTCGCTAGTGTGGGCTCAGATGGCCGTCCGTCGACGCGAATGGTACTGTTAAAACAGGCGGATGAAGCCGGGTTTGTTTTTTACACCAATCTGCAGAGCCGAAAAGGCGACGAAATCTCCACCAACGCCTATGTGGCGCTGCTGTTTCATTGGAAGTCACTGAAACGCCAAATACGAATCGAAGGTCCAACCGAACCAGTCACTGATGCGGAAGCCGATGCCTATTTCGCAAGCCGGGACCGGGGGGCACAAATCGGTGCTTGGGCAAGCGATCAATCCCGTGTCATGACTGGCCGGTTCGATCTGGAAAAACGGGTGGCGCAATTCACGGCTAAATTCGGCGTCTCGAAAATTGAACGGCCACCGTTTTGGTCCGGCTTTCGCGTCGTGCCCAACCGATTGGAGTTTTGGAGTGACGGCCATTTCCGACTTCACGAACGCCTCATATACGTAAAGGATGGCGAGGATTGGCGCACGGAACGCCTATTTCCATGAGCGAACAGGTACCGGAACTCTCGGCCCGACCGGATGCTCAGCGGGCAATGCGTATCGCCAGTTATGCCTCGGTAGCAGTTGCATTTATCTTGATCGTGGCGAAAACATCGGCGTGGCTTGCTACGGATTCCATCGCCGTTCTATCAAGTCTGATCGATTCCTTCCTCGATGCCCTCGCATCAATCGTCACATTGATCGCCATTCGTCATTCACTGCAACCCGCCGACCGGGAGCACCGCTTCGGGCATGGTAAAGTCGAGGCTTTGGGGGCACTAGCGCAGTCAGCATTCATCGTCGGGTCAGCCGTGCTGCTATTATTCGAAGCTGGCGCGCGCTCCCTCGATCCTCAACCCATTGCGCGCGGCAATATCGCTATATACGTGATGCTTTTTTCCATCGCATTGACCTTCATGCTGGTGCTTATTCAACGTTGGGCGATTCGCAATTCGGGCTCCGTCGCTATTAGCGCCGATTCGTTGCATTACACCGGCGATTTATTGATGAATGCCGCGGTCATAATCGCCATCCTGTTGGTGACCGAGCTGGGTTGGACGATGGCGGACCCGATCTTCGGCGCTGGTATTGCTGCCTATATCATCTGGAGTGCTTATCGCATCGTGCGGAATTCGCTCGATATGCTGATGGACCGCGAATTACCCGACGACGAACGCGAGAAAATTCGGGCTATTGCCCTAAACCACGGTGCCGTCGAATTCGTGCACGACCTGCGGACGCGGCAATCCGGATTGACGTATTTCATACAGCTTCATCTGGAAATGGACGGCGACATGAAGCTTCATGTCGCCCATGAGATTGCAGACGAGGTAGAGCTCTCCTTGTTGGAAGCTTATCCGGGATCAGAGATCATCATTCACCAGGATCCCGCGGGCATAGAAGAACCGCCGCAATTCCAATAAGTCGAAAATGCTGATGGCTGGTTGTTATTGCTGAATCGCATTACCTTCCGGCTCTCCGCTTCCGGATTCCCCGACAACAGGCCCTCCTAATGCCGTCCGAGACGAGAATTTATCCTTTAATCCGTCTCTTTGTGGCCCTCGCCCTGATGACCATCGGCGGGGCCGGCATGTATGCTATCGTCGTATCCTTGAAACCGCTCGCCGCCGAATTCGGCACTGGGCGCGGCGCCGCATCCTTGGCCTACACGGTGACGATGATTGGATATGGGCTCGGCGGCATTCTCATGGGCAGAATTTCCGACCGCGTCGGCGTATTGTGGCCTGTTTTGTTTGGCGGTTTCATGTTGGCAGGCGGGTTCTACTTCGCCTCGCAAGTGGAGACCCTTTGGCAGCTTTGCGTCGTGCAGGGCTTGATGATTGGTCTTCTCGGCAGCTCGACGACCTTCGCCCCGCTGGTCGCCGACATTTCCCACTGGTTCGTCCGCAGGCGAGGCATCGCCGTTGCCATCGTCATCAGCGGCAATTATCTGGCGGGTGCTATCTGGCCGCCGATCATCCAAGACATCATTGATGAAGACAGCTGGCGGGGCGCCTACCAAACCTTATCGCTGTTCTGCCTCATTGCGATGCCGCTACTGGGATTACTTTTATACAAACCGGCACCGGTCAACCATGAAGACGCCGAAGCCACATCGGGCGCAGGCGGAAGCCGCCCTCTCGGCATGGCGCCAAACACGCTTCAATGCATCGTATGTTTTGCTGGGATCGGCTGCTGCGCTGCCATGGCAATGCCGCAGGTACATATAATTGCCTACGCGACGGACCTTGGCTTCGAGGCGAAAGACGGTGCGATCATGCTCGCCATCACCTTAGGTTGCGGGATCGTCAGTCGCATCATCTCGGGCCTTATTTGCGACCGGATCGGCGGGCTCAACACATTGTTGTTGGGATCTGCACTGCAAATGATCGCGCTCTGTCTCTATCTGCCCTTCAAAAGCCTCGAGGCCTTGTACGTTATCTCCGCATTATTCGGACTATCCCAAGGCGGCATCGTACCGTCCTATACAATAATTATACGCACGTATTTCAAGGCAAAAGATGCAGGGTGGCGCATCGGCGTTTCGCTATTTTTCACGCTGCTCGGCATGGCGCTTGGTGGCTGGATGGCGGGCGCGATCTATGATCTGACTGGTTCCTATGACGCCGCATTTATCAATGCCATCGCCTTCAACGTAGCAAATTTGTTTCTGGCCTTGGGACTGAGACGTCGCGCCGAGCGTTTCTCCCCCGCCTAATTCATTCTTTGACCCGGATCTTTCAATTATTGGAAGCTTAACAGTAACCGAGATCCCGTGGCTGAGTTCGCTCGAAATCTCGATCTCTCCACC
>CAXAGK010000354.1:0-4592 GCA_963968305.1 uncultured Rickettsiales bacterium
TCGGCGCCAAAGCGAACCGATGGTCGCCGGATATCACGGCGCGATTTAGGACGACACCCGGGTTGGGTAAATTCACGTGATAACCGCGCTCGGAATCCAAATTGACGCGAAGGCCGAATTTCTCCGCAAAGGGTTTCGAGAATGCACCAAATGCCAGCACGACCTTTTCCGCCGAGAGGATACCATTGTCCGTCGTGATTTTCGCGGAACCGTCCGCTTCCATCGAGAGGTCTTCAACACTGGCCTTCACGAAGCTTCCGCCATTCGCGACGAAATGCTGAGCCAGTGCGTCCACAAACCGGAAAGGGTTCGTAGTTTGATAACAACCCGGCAGGAAGACACCGTGCTTAATCGATCGCACCAATCCAGGCTCAAGTTGCCGGACGCCATCAGCGTCAAGGACCTCAACATCCACGCCGTTGGCACGGCGTATGTCGAAATTCTTTTGCGCATCTTTGAAAGCCGCATCGCTTTCGAAGACGTGCAACTCTCCACTGGGTTTGACCAGCGGCTGAATATTGGCCGCATCGATTAGCGGCTTGTAGGCTTCATAAGATCCAGGCACGAGGCTCGCCAGAGCGCGGATATTCTTCGCAAACCGTTCTGCTCGAGCCTCAACGAGAAACCTCAGCAGGTAGGTAGCCAGAGACCCGAGATACCGCCATTGGATGAACAATGGTTGGCTCCGATCGAGCAACATCCAGGGCACTTTTCTGGCAATGCCAGGGACGGCAACCGGGACGACGCTCGCACATTGAATCAGACCAGCGTTGCCAAACGAGCACCCACTGCCAGGTTGGTCTCGATCTATCAGGCGTACTTCATGGCCGTCCCGCTGAAGGTAAAGAGCGATGCTTACGCCGATCGCCCCTGCACCGAGCACGGTTATTTTGTCGCCACTCATCCTCGCATCTACCTCTCGGCTAAGGAAGAGAATTCACTGCTTTGAGTATCTTACATAAAAATAGTTAGTGCGTTTCTCTCAGGCGAATATGAACTCCCGCACACTCTCTTAGAGCACGACCGTCCTCGCTGGACCCCGGATCGCTATAGCGTCCGGGAAACAACTTTAGTTAAGCCGCGAGATCGCCGCTGCGGCCGGATTTCGCTTCCAGAAAGCGTTTCACCTCCGGGTCCTCCGCATCCTGCAGTTCCGACGTAGCGCCCTGCCAGGCGATCCGGCCTTCATACAGCATCGCCATCTTGTTCGATATCCGTTGCGCCCCGGTCATGTCGCTGGTGATGACAAAGGACGTGGCTCCCAATTCCCGCACGCTTTTCAGAATCATGTCGTAGATGATGTTGCACATAATCGGGTCGAGACCCGCCGTCGGCTCGTCCAGGAACAGCACTTCTGGATTGGTCGCGATGGCCCGCGCCAAACCGACACGCTTCTGCATGCCACCCGACAGCTCCGCTGGATAGAGGTCGCCCACTTCCGGCCCCAGATTCACGATGGCGAGCTTATCCGCCGCCAACTCACGCGCCTGCGCTTCCGAAATCGCACCCGACTGCAACTGCTTGAAGGCGATATTCTGCCAAACGGTCATACCGTCGAAGAGGCCGCCGTATTGGAACAACATCCCAAACCGGTCGTCGAAGGCGCGGCGCTCTGCGCCCCCCATCCGTCGTACGTCCTTGCCTTCGATCTCAACGGTCCCGGTGTCGGGACGCAGCAGCCCAATCATTGTCTTCAGCAACAGCGACTTCCCGCTGCCGGAGCTGCCGATCAACACCATCGAATCGCCACGCGACAGTTCTAGGTCGACGCCCGTCAGGATGTCGAGCGCACCGAAGCTTTTGGTGACACCTGATAGCTTAATCATTAAAGCCCCACATATTCCCTGCCCTATCAATAGCGGAATTCTCTAGCATCGCCAATCTCAAGCAGGAATATGAGTCGTCGTGACATCGGCGAGGGCTTTCTCTTTGCCGCCGGTCACGACGGTGGGGATCACGGTGACCCGCCGCCCGCAACGCACGACCCGGGATTCCGCAGTCAGCACACCGTCCGATTGATTGCTGAGCATGGTCGAGTGCAAGTCAATCAGCACCATAAAGGCGCCCGGATTTGGCCCATCGTTATTCGCCCGGTTCGCCATAAAGGTCGCACAATTGTCTGCAAGACTGAGGATCGCTCCGCTGTGGACGACGCCGGTCGGGGTTTTATGCTCCTCCCGGATCGTGAGCCGCGCCACCGCCCGCTCGGCGCTGTCCTCGACAGTCTCGATCCCAAGCAGATCGGCGAGCGGGCTGTTCTCGGTCATGGAATACTCCGTCAGTTTCCGATCAATAAGGGCGCGCCGGATTCTTCGGCCACTTCACGCACTTCCTTCACCAAGGTATCAGTCATCGGAATGCCGTCCTCCATCCGAATCTTGCGGGCCACATGTTCGGGATCGCCCGGCACCAACACTGGTTGCGCCGGATCGATGGGCGGTGTCTCCCGCATCCAGTCCATCAGCGCATCCATTTGTGCCTCGAACGCGCCTTCCTCGCGGAACGCATCCGGATCGATGGCGAGACAGAAATGTCCGATATTCATGGTCTCACCCTTTTCCCGCGTCATCACATCGGTGGCGCCGGTGTAAGAGCCGGAGAGCACGCTGCACAGCACTTCGACAACAAGACCGAGACCGTAGCCCTTGTGCGAGCCGAGCTCACGCGAACCGCCGACCGGCGAGAGTTTCTTCGGCACCGCGTTGAGGGCAGCAACCGGATCGGTCGTGGGATTACCGTCTTGGTCTGACGCCCAACCAAGCGGGATTTCTTTGCCCGCACGCCGCGCGATATTGAGCTTTCCGACGGCCACCGTGCTGGTCGCCATGTCGAGCGAGAAATGCTCGTTCTTGATTCCAGGGGCCGCGACCGCGATGGGATTAGTGCTAAAGCGCGGCTCCTTAGCGAAGGTCGGCAGCACCGCCGGTTGGCTGGAGCCGGTCATGCACATCCCAATCATGCCCCGGTCCGCCGCCATGGTGGAGTAGACCCCAGCAGCGCCGTAATGATTGGATCGCCGCACGGTCACCACGCCAACGCCAAATTGCTTGGCCTTATCGCAGGCCATCTCCATCGCCTTGGTGGTCGAGTAATGGCCAAGCGCGTTCCCGGCATCGAGGAGCGCGGTTGCCGCGAAATCGCGCACCACGGTCAGCTCGCCCTTGGGATGAACGATGCCTTGCTTGCGGCGCAAATTATACGTCGGCAGCATCCCGGCACCATGCGAATCGATGCCGCGCAAATCGGCCTCAATCATGTTACGGACCGTCACCTCGATCACCTCGTCACTCATGCCCCAAGCACGGTAGATTTCGGTGATCTGCTTGCTCAATGTCTCAGCGGATACGGTAAGAATAACGGCCTCCCTCGAATAGGTTTAGATAACTGGACGGCGCAGAGGCGCGGCCCAATTCTGATATAGCGGATTTGCCGCCGGCTTCGAGGCTCAAGCATGCATAACCTGACCGCCTTTATTCGATTTCATGCGACTCAGCGACCGGACGCTGTCGCGGTCGTCTATGATGGTCGGCACATTTCCTATGGTGAACTGCTGGACCGAGGCATTGCGGCGGCAGGATGGCTGCGCGCGCAAGGCGTCGAGGCGGAGGACATTGTCGCTTTGGTGATGAAGAACAGCGCCGGCTTCCTCGACCTAATGCTGGGGGCGAGCCATATCGGTGCGGTGCTGTTGCCGATCAACTACCGTCTTGCCGCACTCGAAGTCGCCTATATCCATGACCATGCGGGGGTAAAACTGCTGCTGGCGGACGAGGAGCTGGCCGAGCTGAGCGAGGGCCTGCCCAATGTACGTTCGATCAACGCCGCCGCACAAACGGACATCCGTGCGTTAGCGATCGGCGAAGATCGCCCGGACATAGTGCGCCGCACCGGCAGCAATCTCTACCGTCTAATTTATACCTCCGGCACGACAGACCGCCCGAAAGGCGTCATCCATAGCTACGATAATTTCTATTGGAAAGCGATGGATCAATCCGTGGCCTTGCAGCAATCGGCACAGGATAAGCTGCTGGTGGTGGGTCCGATGTATCATGTGGGCGGTATCGATCTGCCGGGCATCGGTGTCTTGTGGATGGGCGGCACACTGGTCATCCACCGCGATTTTGAGCCGGAAGCCGCCCTTGCGGCAATTCAGGACGAGGGCATCACCGGTGTCTGGTTTGCGCCGGTCATGACCAACATGATCCTGAACCACCCAGCGCGCGACAACTACGATGTCTCCAGCCTGAAATGGTGCATCGGCGGCGGCGAGCGCACACCCGAAACCCGCATTCGAGAATTTACCGAATTCTTCAGTCGGTCACGCTATATCGATGCCTACGGCCTGACTGAGAGTGTCGGTGGCGATACCCTGATGGAAGCAGGGATGGAGATCGAGAAGATCGGCTCCACCGGCCGCGCCATCCTGCATGTGGAAGTCGACATCCGCGACGATGACGGTCGCTCCTTGCCTTCTTGCACCGACGGCGAGATTTGCCTGCGCGGCCCGAAAATTACCGAAGGATATTGGCGAGACCCGGAGCGCACCGCCGCCGCCTTCCATCCCGACGATTGGTTCCGCACCGGCGATGTCG
>CAXAGK010000355.1:0-4592 GCA_963968305.1 uncultured Rickettsiales bacterium
CGCCCCGACCGATCCCTTGTGCACGCAATGCACCCGCAAAACGGCAAACCTCCGCATCGAATTCCGCATACGTAAATTCGCGTTTCTCGCCGTCCTCACCTTCCCAAATCAGATAAGTTTTATCCCAAACCGGCGTGCCGCGATGCTTATCGAGACAGTTGAGCACTAAATTCGTCTTGGCGTTCAGGCACCATTTCGGATGCTGAATACCGCCCGACATATCCAGTACTTGGGTATAGGGCTCATAAAACTGCACATCGAGGAACCGTATCGCCGCGTCCCAAAACCATGCCGGGTCCGCCGCTGTTTTCGCGTGCAAGGCAGGCATATCGGCGACCTCGCAGAATGTCAGAAACCGCCCAAGCGCACAGTCCGCGTAAGATCCACCAGGCTGCCACCTGATGTTCGAAATTTCAGTCATCGCCTGCACTCCTTCACAAGTGTCTTTCAAGTTGAGATATATCGCGCCGACCGGTCAGCAACGCAGGCTTATTCGATCTTTCCGATCAGTACCGTGTCCGCGCCCGCCACAAATAATTCGGCCCGTAATTGCCGAGTGGACCACTTCGCGGCCAGCCACTGGAATGTCGCCTCAGAAAAATAGCTAACGTGGGTCGGGTCGGTGATGTAGTGCCACGTCCGGAATGCCTGCGGATCGCGGACCCGCTTGGTCATAATTCCGAGCCAACCGCCCGGCGAGAGACAATTCCAAAGACGATCCAGTTCCATTCCGGGAGCGGCCAGGTGTTCCACAACTTCGCTCATGGTAATGAAATCATATTGCGTCGAAAGCACAGATATTTCCGGCGCGTAATAAGGATCGTAGAGCGCCACCTCATACCCGGCCTCCGAAAACATTCGGCACAGGGTAGGACCCGGACCGCTACCAAAGTCGAGCCCTCGCGCGTTTGGTGGCAACCGCGCAATCAATGGATCGAACAGGCGGCTTAGAAACTTGCGGTAACCTGGATCGTCCGGCCGGTTTTCATGGAGATCATAATAGGCTTTCTCCTCGACGGCAGAGAGATGCTCGTAGGACGGAACGAAGACCAACTGACATGTGCCACATTGTAAATAGCCCCGCACCTTATCACGATAATAATTGGAAACATCTGCTCCCTCGCATAGAGGGCAGATTTGTGAAGAGCTTTCGGCTATGTTGGAATCCATCTTAGCCCGAAAGCGCGCCCTCCGCCCAAACCGCGACAGATAATAACTGCTCATCCCTACCGTAAGGCGTGACAAGCTGGATGCCGACAGGAAGGCCATTTCTCCCCGTTGTATTGGGAAGGGTCACGCACGGAACGCCAATCGTAGTCCAGGGCCGGTTAAAGGTCGCATCCCCGGTAGAGGTCAAACCTTGCGGAGCCTCGCCGACCGCGCTTGGCACTAATACCGCATCGTATGCCGCCGCTAATTCATCGAACTCCCACTGGCACGCCCGAGCCAATTCGATGGCCGCACGATAATCGTCGAACGAAATTTCGAGACCATGCGCCATTCGCGATTTCAAATTCTCGCTGAGCTTCCCCTCATGGAGCGCAAACTCATGTGCGAGTGAACGGCGACCTTCATAGATCATGATCGTATGGTTTGCGTCTTCCAACCCGGCGAAATGCGCCGGCAATTCCAATTCACTCACGTTTGCGCACGCCGACGTGAAACGATCCGCGGCACTTTGCACCGAAGCCTGGCTTGAAGGATCGGCTCTGTCCCACCAAGGGGTTCGACAGAATGCGATCGCAGGAGGCCCGGATAAGGTTTCAACGGATGCCGGCGCCCCGAGCAGAGCGGCGCGGAGTAGCGCCAGATCAGCCGCACTTCGAGAGAACGCGCCAAGAGTATCCAACGACCGCGCCAATAGTTTTACACCCGCATAGCTAAATTGCCCGATGCTCGGTTTATACCCAACGACACCACAGAACGAGGCCGGACGGATGACCGATCCCCCGGTTTGCGTGCCGAATGTCAGCGGCACCATGAAATCGGCGACGGCGGCCGCGGAGCCGCTCGAGGAGCCGCCCGGCGTGTGATCGAGATTATGAGGGTTGCGGGTCTTGTTCGGATTGACGAACGCAAATTCAGTGGTGACGGTCTTCCCGAGCACCACCCCACCGGCTGCGCGGATCAGTGAGACGCAGGGCGCATCGACGTCGGGCTGATGGCCCGGATAAATTTCGGAACCATATGCGGTTGGTATATCCGCGGTATCGATTACATCCTTAAAACCGACGGGCAGACCGTAGAGTGGTCCCTTGGGTCCAGACGCGTCGATTGCTCGTGCCTCGGCAATGGCGCGCTCACCATCCACATGAGCCCATGCTTGCACGTCCGCCTCGCGGCTATCAATCTTTTCCAGGCAAGCCCGTACGAGTTCTTCACTGGTCGCGCGACCTTCGGCAATCTCCTTGGCCGCTTGGGATGCGGTCATTTCGTTTAAGTGTTTATCCGTCATGGTATTTCGAGCCCTCTCGCAGCCGCCGAATACGACGCTTGCGCAAAATTGAAAAAGAACGCCGCACCACGTCCACTTTCGGTTTCATAATCGAGCGCTCCCTCATATCACAACTCAGGCACTCTTTTTTTCAATTCCATCTAAATACGTACACCTGCGAAAAGACAAACCCGAATGGATTTTGAAGATCGTAATTTCCAAATCCATTGCTCTTGACTGATTAATCTGCGGCAGTCGAATTCCCATGGCTTCGCCTACGGCGATTTCTTTGCTATATTCTTCAAGAGTGAGCCGATTGGAGAGCTTAACATGTCTGCAGTTCCGTCACCGGAGAACGTTGCCGCCTACCATGAGGACGGCTTCTTATTCTTGCGCAACCTGTTCGACGCGGAAGAAATCGAACTGCTCCGCCGGGCAATGGAAGAAGACCCCGCCATTCAAGACCATTCCCTGTTGCGTGCCGACCAGGAAGGTGGGGCTACACGGATATCGCTTTGGAATCGCGCGGGTGACAGCGTCTACGGTCTTGCGGCCCGGTCCGCGCGTATCGTTGACACGGCGGAAGCATTGATCGGCGAGCCGGTCTATCATTTTCAATCGAAACTTACCGCGAAAGACCCGAAGGTCGGCGGGGCCTGGGAATGGCACCAGGATTACGGCTATTGGTACTACAACGGCTGTATCGCGCCGAAGATGCTGAGTTTCATGATCGCTCTCGACCATACGGATGAGGGAAACGGTTGTCTGAAACTGGTAAAGGGCTCGCACAAACTGGGGCGCCTGGACCATGTTCAAGTCACGCCCGAGCAAAACTGCGCCGATCCACGGCACATGCCCCGCATCGTGGAGACACACGAAGTCGTCGATTGCGTTCTCGAGCCGGGCGACGCCGTCGTCTTTCACGGCAACACGCTGCATCGATCCGATCAGAACCGCTCCGACAATCGGCGCTGGACGTTGCTCTGCTGTTACAACGCCATCAGCAACGATACGGTCACCAAAGACGATGACCGCTATTATGTGCCGTTGGATAAAGTGGATGACGGCGCCATCAAGGCGGCCGGGTTGAAGTTTTCCGGACCCAACAATCAGGAACACTTCACCTCGAAACCATACGTTCCCGACGTCAAGAAAGCCTCCTGAGCCCCCGTGAGCAGCAGCGCACTTTTCTCGCCGTTCCGGATGCGCGACCTGGAACTGGCAAACCGCATCGTGGTCGCCCCGATGGGTCAGTACAGCGCGGAGCACGGCTCGGCGACGGATTGGCACTTGATGCATCTCGGGCAATTCGCGGTCAATGGCGCGGGCCTGCTGATCACGGAAGCAACCGCAGTATCGCCCGAAGCCCGCATCACGCTGGGTTGCTTGGGATTGTACTCCGACGATAACGAAGCCGCCCTCAGCCGGGTTGTGTCGTTTTGCAAGCAACACAGCCCAATAGCGCTCGGCGTGCAGCTCTCGCATTCGGGTCGGAAGGGATCTACATATGTACCATCGACCGGACGCAACGCGCCGCTGACGGCGGAAGACGGTGCCTGGGAAACACTCAGCTCGACGGGCATCCCACGGGCCGAAGGCTGGCCCGAACCGCGCGTCGCCACCGAAGCAGACATCACGCGGATCATCTCAGACCATGCGGCGGCGGCGACACGCGCCGACCGCGCCGGATTCGACTTGATAGGACTCACCGCGGCGCATGGATACCTGTTGCAAGAATTCATGTCCCCCGTCACAAACACCCGCACGGATCGATGGGGCGGCAGTTTCGAGAACCGCGTCCGTCTCTGCATCGAGGTGTTCAACGCCATCCGGCGCGTATGGCCCGAAGGTAAACCTATCGGCGTGCGCCTCTCGGCGACGGATTATATGGAAGGCGGTTGGAGGCTGGATGAGACGGTCGAACTTTGCGGCCTTCTAAAGGACCTCGGCTGCGACTTCGCGACAATCTCAAGCGGCGGGTTATCACTCGACCAGAAAGTACCGATCGGCGAGGGACATCAAGTTGATTTTGCCGCGACTGTCCGTCGGGAAACGGGCCTTCCGGTTATGGCAGTCGGGATGATATTTCGCCCGCAACACGCGGAAGACATCGTCTCGAAGGGAGAAGCAGATATGGTCGCATTGGCACGGGGCATGC
>CAXAGK010000356.1:0-4587 GCA_963968305.1 uncultured Rickettsiales bacterium
CGCCCGGATCGACCATTCGGACTGGGATTTGGTTTTGAAATCCTACATACGGCCCGGCCCCGACGGCGTGAACCGTTTCGCCTATAGCCGTCTTTCAGCGGAAGATGCCACGCAATTACACCGCTATATTGACCGGTTGGCTGCGATTTCGATATCGCAATTCAGCCAACGTGAGCAGCTCGCCTACTGGATCAATTTATACAATGCTCTGACCACCCAAGTGGTCGCCACTCACTACCCAGTCGCCAGTATTCGCGAGATCGACCTTGGCGGCGGTGGCTTTGGTGGTGGACCGTGGGAGAAAAAACTGGTCGCCGTCGAGGGCGAGGAGCTGAGCTTGAACGATATTGAGCATCGCATTTTACGCCCCCTCTGGCAGGACCCACGCATCCACTATGCGGTGAATTGCGCATCGATCGGTTGCCCAAACCTGCGCCGCAGCGCTTACGAGGGTGACACGGTCAATCGAGTCCTCGAAGCGGCGGCACGGAATTATGTCAACAATCCGCGCGGCGTCTCTATCCAAGCCGGTGATTTGGTCGTCTCGAGCCTTTACGTTTGGTTTCGTCCCGACTTCGGTGATTCCGACGGCGCGATCATAGCGCATCTTCAGCGCTATGCCGGGCCTACCTTGAAATCCGCGTTGGACGGCCGGGAGACGATTGCCGATCACCGCTACGATTGGGGTCTCAACGGGACGGATTTGAGCCCGGGGCGCTGACGCGTGGATTTGTAGAACTGGGCGAGCCAGACCGGTGAGACACCAAGATGAAACAGCAAATGGATTACGATCCAGCCCCAGACAATCGCCACCGGGTGGCGTCCCCGAAACCGGCGGGAGGACGATTGGAGTGGCGTCTCCCGGAGACAACACGTCTCCCCCGCTGCTTCCATTCGACGCACGAAATCGAAATCCTTCATCAACGCGATGGGCCGTATTCCACCGAATCGGCCATACACATCTCGGCGCACGAATATCGCCGAGTCGCCATAGTAAAATCCATGCTTGCGGATCCAAACATAGAACCCGTCTAGCCAACGGCTGAATTTATCGTCTCCGTCGAAATGTATATAAAAATTGCCGCCAACGAGAGCTGTCTGCCCCACTATCGCATGGACAATCCGCGCCAATCCACCGGCTGGAAACACGCTCTTAGCATGCAAGAACAGCAGAACATCGCCACGTGCCTTGGCCGCACCCGCGAACAATTGCTGGCCACGGCCCCGTACCGTCGACAACAGGGAAGCGCCCAACCGTCGCGCGATGGTCACGGTGTCATCATCGCTACCGCCGTCCGCGACGATAACTTCATGCGCGGTGTCCTCTCGGGCGAGCGCTTCCAGCAATGCGCCGATGCGCGAAGCTTCATTCAGTATGGGAATGATGACGGAAATCACGGCATCCATCCTGCGCGGTCAAAATGAGAGAGGACTATAGACCGGACGGACATCGAAAATCGCGTCACGAAATTGTTAGTTCGCTTCGCACAACCCAACGCCGCATAATCTCGCCTATCAAACCTATCGCTCTGATCTTTGTTATTTTAGCATCATTGGCGCCCTTCACGTCGGCGAGAGCGCCGCTCAAGTTAGAAGCGGATTTTCAGCAAGCGCTCGCTGCCCTGCCATCGATTGGCACCGCCACCATCGCGCCAAGTAAAGGTAAGATCGTTGTCGTGACATTTTTCGCCAGTTGGTGCCCACCCTGCCGCTGGGAATTCCAGTCCTTGAATACAATCCGGAAGAAATACAGCGAAGCGGACGTATCCATCATCGCCGTCAACTGGTTCGAAGATTGGG
This sequence comes from uncultured Rickettsiales bacterium, assembly GCA_963968305.1. Taxonomy (GTDB): domain Bacteria; phylum Pseudomonadota; class Alphaproteobacteria; order UBA8366; family UBA8366; genus UBA6544. The sequence goes on from CAXAGK010000356.1 coordinate 1,801, forward strand.
GTAAGCGTGACGGCGGTAAACGCATGCAACGGTTTATCAAAAGCACCGGCCCTGGTTTTCCATTGGTCGTTGGCAATAATGATATCATCAACCGCTTCGGCGCCGTTGACCGTATCCCGGCACTTTTCGTCTTCGATCGGCAAGGTCGTGAGGCCTATTCCTTCATCCATCTCGAAGGGTCGAAAAAAATGCACGTCGGAACGGATGAACTCATCCGCGTGATCAATACACTTCGCTAAAATGGGCGTGCTACATTGTCGGCCATGACCGATGACGACGATACAGGGACACCCGGCCGCGCCGCACAGATTGTGCGAGGGGTCTCACGATTCCTCGCGGAGCGCGGCGAAAGTTGCCTCACTGAATTCACCTTGAAGACGGGCCGCAGGGTCGATGTGATCGCTCTCGACCGGAAGGGCAGGATCACGGTCGTCGAGGTCAAATCCTCGGTCGCCGGTTTTCGCTCCAATCAGAAATGGTTCGAGTACCTTGAGTATTGAGATCTTTTTTTCTTCACCGTCGACGCGGATTTCCGGCAAGAGATATTGCCGCCCGACTGCGGCATTATCTTGGCCAATGCCTACGGCGCAGCGATCATACGAGAATCTTCCGCAAGTACCCTGAACGCGGCGCGGCGCAAAGCCGTCACGCTTCGCTTCGCGCGAACCAGCGCCAGCCGATTGCTTGGATATACCGATCCCGACTGGATTCGCGGATCTTTTTGACGGTTAGCGGCCGGATTCGATACGCTGTAATTCTTCCCAAAATTCCTTGAAAACTTCCGTGCGGATTTGCGCCTCGGATCCGTCGCCCTGGACACGGTCCGGATGGTAGCGACGGGCGAAAGCGGCCTTGGCCCGGCGGAACTTCTGATCCACCGCCTGATCAGCGACCGGTGCACCGACAAGCCTGCTTTGCAGGCGCGCAATTTCTTCACGGTAGTAATCCAATGTGTTCTGCAACGCCTGTTCCGCGTCGTGCAGTGCGATTTCGGATTTGCGGAGCTTAAACGCCAGTTCGCTCTCGCGACTGCGCCGGGATTGATACACCACATAGCCGCCGAGTATTAGCAGCAGAAGTATGGTCAGCGCCGATAAAGTATAAGTCGGCATCGGGGCTCAACTCTCGAGGCGTTGAATGGTCGCGGTGGTGCTATGCCCGTCGAGCAATTCCGCCAACACAACCTCTCCTCCCCAGCTTTTGACGTCCTCGGCACCGACCACTTCATCGACCGAATAGTCGGCGCCCTTAATCAAGATGTCCGGCTTGAGGGCCCGGATCAACTCAAGCGGCGTGTCTTCACCGAAAACAACCACCGCATCCACATCGGCTAGCGACGCCAACACTGTCGCACGGCTGGCCTCGTTCTGTACCGGTCGACCTTCGCCCTTCAAGCGCACCACCGACGCGTCACTGTTCAAACCAACGATCAAGCGATCACATTTTCGCCGCGCCTGAGCGATAAGCGACACATGACCCGGATGCAACAAGTCGAAACATCCATTGGTGAACCCGACCCGGCGGTCCTGCCGGCGCCATGCCGCGACTCGTTCGTCAGCGACCGAGGCGGGTAAAACCTTCGCTTCCGCATCGGACCATTCCCCTTCATGTGCAGCGGAGAGGATTTCCGCAGGGCGTGCGACCGCGGTTCCGACCTTGCTGACGACAACACTCGCCGCGATGTTGGCGAATTGTGCCGCGTCGGAGAGGGTCGTCTCAATCGAGAGCGCTGCCGCGACCGCAGCCGCAACCGTATCGCCCGCACCCGAGACGTCGAACACCTCGCGCGCTCGCGCCGGAAAATGATGAACGTCGTCGCCATCGACAAGCGTCATCCCCTGTTCGCTTCGCGTCGCCAATACCGCGTCCACGCCTGTGGCTGAAATCAGGTGCTTACAGGCAACCTCGACCGATGTGTCGTCGGCTGTCGGCATATTCGTGGCAAGCGCCAATTCGTGGCGATTGGGGGTTACGACCCGCGCGCCCGAATATCGGCGATAATCGTTGCCTTTCGGATCGACTACCACAGGGCAACTCCCGACTCGCGCCGTATCAATCAATCGCCGTAGCAACGCATCACTCAAAACGCCTTTGCCGTAATCGGACAACAAGAGCGCACCCGCGTTCGGCATTTCCGCCTCTACTTGAGCGACGATACGTTCTTGGAAGTCGAGTGGAATCTCCTCAACCGTCTCCCGATCAGCGCGCATCATTTGTTGGCCAGATGCGACATAGCGCGTCTTGATCGAGGTCCGTCGTCCCGGGACACCATGGACACCCGCATCCGTTTGCGCCTCTTCAGCGATCAGACGCCGAATTTCACCACCGGCATCGTCGTCACCAAGCGCCGTCATTAAATGCGCCGTGCCGCCGAGCGCCACAAGATTACGCAATACATTGCCAGAAGCACCCAACATCGATGCTTCCCGGCGCACCGTGAAGACAGGGATCGGCGCTTCCGGCGATATGCGATCCACCACGCCGTCGACAAAACGGTCGAGCATGGTGTCGCCGACGACGATCACAGTCGCACCGCTCAAGCATTCGACGATAGCGGAAGTTGAAGCATTGCGCGTCATGTCAGTCGTCTCCAGAAAATCCCTTAGGCTCAGGTCTGTAACACCTAGCGGGCTGCGTCAGTTAATACCATCGCCATCAAACATCCACTCCACACAGCACCAGTATCAAGGCCAATACGGTTCCCCCGAATCTCCGGCGAAGACACCGCGGAATGTCCATGCACGACCGTATAACCCCAATCCTCCGTGGAATCGAGAAAGGGTTGGC
>CAXAGK010000357.1:0-4584 GCA_963968305.1 uncultured Rickettsiales bacterium
GTGGTACACCGTGATCGTGAGAAGAAGATTATCGACGTGACTTTTGACCTGCAGGAAGGTCCGAAAGTTTTCGTTGAGCGTATCAATATTAGCGGAAACGTTAGAACGCTGGATTCTGTCATCCGACGAGAATTTCGCCTGGTAGAAGGCGATGCATTTAACGCGGCGAAACTTAGGCGCTCTCGACAGCGAATTCAAAACTTGGGCTATTTCGGAAAGGTCGAAATCAATAACCTTTCCGGGTCAGACACCGATAAGACGGTAATACAGCTCGACTTAGAGGAACAATCAACGGGTGAACTCAATCTTGGGTTTGGGTTTTCGACGACGGAAGGCGGCCTTCTTGATGCAGGTATCACGGAGCGCAACTTCTTAGGCCGTGGTCAAGATATGCGAGCAAAGTTCACGCTCTCGCAGCGTAGTCAAAATTATGATCTTGGATTTACGGAACCTTATTTCCTGGGGAAAAATATTTCGGCTGGTGTTGATCTATTTAAAACAGAGCGTGATAACACGGATGAGAGTTCATTTACGGGCAGGAGGACGGGGGGTGGGCTTCGTCTTGGCTATGAAATAAATGAGGAATGGCGACAAACTCTCCGTTATGTGGTGCGTCGGGATGAAATTTCTGATGTTGACACGGATGCGTCACTCTTTATCCGCAATCAAGAGGGCAAATCGACTACCTCTCTAATCGGGCAAGATCTAACCTTGGATTTGCTGAATAGTCGGCAAGCACCAACTGATGGCGTTTTATTTCGCTTAAACACCGATTTGGCGGGACTTGGTGGAGATGCCCAGTATCTTAAAGCGAATATATCCAGTACTTATTATTATCAAGTTGCGACTCATTGGGTCGTAAGCATTGGCGGTGAAGTCGGTCATATTCAAGATCTTGGTGAAGAAATTAAAATCAATGATAGATTTTTCTTAGGTGGCGATAATTTGCGTGGCTTTGAAGATTCCGGTGTTGGTCCAAGAGTATCGGGTACGGACGACTCTTTGGGCGGTCGTACATTCTTTACCAGTACCGCAGAGCTGAGTTTTCCATTGGGATTACCGGAAGAATTAGGAATCTCGGCAGCAGTATTCTCGGATATCGGCACGTTATTAGACCCAGTTGAAGACGACTCAACTATTTTGAATGTAACCACTCCACGTATTTCCGCAGGTGTTGGACTAAAGTGGCGTTCACCGTTTGGTCCCATCAGGCTTGATGTCGCATTGCCCGTCCTAAAGGAAGATTTCGACAAGGAAGAGATTTTCAGGTTTAATTTTGGAACCAGGTTTTAGGAAAATGTCTGGGACGCTGCGAATTGCAGTGACTGTCAGTGCATTTATCGCCACTACTCTATTCGCGGGATATTCTAGTGCAGCCGAGCAAATGCGATCGCCGGTCGTTGCGATCATCGATTTTCAACAAATCACACGAGATTCGAAAGCCGGTGCTACGGTACGCGAAAAAATCGCGACGCAGCATGCAATCTATCAAAATGAAATTCAGCGATTACAGGGTGATTTGGAGATAGAGCGCAAATCTATTCAAGAGAAACAGAAAAAGCTTTCTCGCGAAAAATTCGAAGAACTAAGTAAAACGTATCGCGGCAAGGCCGAAAATTTACAAAAGTTAGTTGATGGTAGAAAACAATTTCTGGATCAAATGTATGCCAATGGAATGCGGACCATCGAGGCAGAGCTGCTTGACATAATCAAAAATATCGCATTCGAGAATGGAATAGATATGATTTTGAATGCCACAAGTGGACAAGGGATTGTGATCTACGCCAATCCAGAGATTGTGATTACGGGAGAAGCGCAACTTCGTCTTAATCAACGATTGCCCGAGGTAAACCTCGCTCCGCCGCCCATGAAGGGAACTGGCACCGGAGAAGACAAGGCGAAAAAAACTGGGGCTGCGAAGGAATAAGCACTGTGGAAGACGAGAATTGCGATGACGCCAGCGTGGAAAGCGTTGCTGTCGACATAAACGGAATCATGGATATGATTCCTCACCGTTATCCATTTCTAATGATTGACAAGGTGACGGACATCGTTCCTTCGAAGCGGGCAACCGGGATCAAATGCGTATCCATGGCGGAACCGCATTTTCAAGGACATTTCCCCGTGAAACCCATCATGCCGGGGGTCTTAATTATCGAGGCGATGGCACAGACCGCGGCAGTGCTTGTCGTTCACAGCACTGGTTTGGAATCGAAAGGGAAGGTTGTTTACTTCATGTCGATAGATAATGCGCGTTTCCGTAAACCGGTCGTTCCCGGCGATGTCGTATATCTTCACGTGGAGACAGTTCGCCAACGTGGGAATGTCTGGAAACTGAGCGGCAAGGCAATGGTTGACGATCAGGTCGTCTCCGAAGCGGTATTTGCAGCCATGATTGCTGATTCGTAATGGCCGAAATTCACCCAACGGCTGTTATCGATAGCAACGCAAAAATCGGTGGAAATGTAAGTATTGGACCTTACTGCTGCATCGGAGCAAACGTCGAAATCGGTGACGGTGTTGAACTCAAAGCCCATGTCGTCATAGATGGTCAAACCTCGATTGGCGCCGATTGTAAATTCTTTCCATTCGCATCGATCGGATTGCCACCTCAGGATCTAAAGTATAGCGGTGAAGAATCGACGCTTACGCTCGGCAAACGAAATATCGTGCGCGAATATGTGACGATGAATCCCGGTACCAACGGAGGAGGCTTGGAGACAAGGGTTGGAAACGACAATCTCTTCATGGTTGGCGCTCATGTAGCCCATGACTGCATTGTCGGTAATAACGTCATCATGGCGAACAATGCGACGTTAGCCGGACATGTGGTGATCGATGATTACGCGATCATCGGCGGTTTGGCAGCGGTTCATCAGTTTTGCCGGATCGGCCGCCATGCAATGATCGGCGGTATGTCTGGTGTTGAGAATGATATTATCCCTTATGCCTCGGTGCTCGGCGGCCGCGCCTGGTTATCGGGCCTCAACTTGGTAGGGCTGAAACGTCGTGGTTTTTCGAAAGATGAAATCAAGAGTTTGCGGGACGCCTACCGTCAACTTTTTGCCAAAGATGGCTTGCTAAATGAGCGGATCGAAGGTGTCGCCAGTCAATTCTCGGAGGTCGAAGCCATCATGGAAATTGTGGAGTTCATGCGCGCTGAATCTCAGAGAGGATTGACACAACCACGATCGGTTAATGGCTAATAAACTCGGAATATTGGCTGGCGGCGGGGAACTACCCGGACGAATTATGGAAGCGTGTAAGAAGCGCGGCCGGGACTTTTACGTCATCGCTATAGAGGGGCAGGCGGATGCCGCCGTCATTGGCGATAATCCGCATACTTGGATCCGTCTTGGAGCCGCTCAAAAGGCGCTCGAAGTAGCGCGGCGTGAAGAATTCGATGAGATTGTTATGGTCGGTCCGGTAAAGCGACCTTCGATCGCCGCATTGCGGCCGGATATGCTGGCGGCAAAGGTGCTGGCGCGAGCGGGGGCATCCTCGGTGATGGGTGATGATGGATTGCTGAAAGCGGTAATCGCGCAAATCGAGGAACTGGGCTTTAATGTCGTTGGCCCGGACACTTTTCTGAAGGAATGTGTAGATAAAGTAGGCATCCTCGGGAGATTTTCGCCAGATGAACTCGCTAGAGCGGACATTGAAAGAGGTATCCACATATTGAATACGCTAGGTCCCGTCGATGTCGGCCAAGCAGTGATTGTGCAAGATAATATCGTCATAGCGGTGGAGGCTGTGGAAGGAACCGACGCTATGATTGAGCGCAGTCGAGATTTTCGACGTGACGGGCCGGGTGGTGTCCTTATAAAACTGCCAAAACCCGGTCAAGAGAAGCGCGTTGATCTCCCGACAGTTGGGCCACGGACAATAGAGCGAATGTATGCTGCCGGCCTTCGTGGGGTCGCATTCGATGGGTCCAATACTTTGTTCATAGACCGGGATGCAACGATTACCCTCGCTGATCAACACGGTCTATTCGTCCTCGCACTTGATTTAAGCGAATGGACACCGGAGCCCCACTAATCTATCTGATCGCCGGCGAGCCTTCCGGCGACGCAATCGGAGCTCGGTTGATTGCCGCGCTGAACGAACTTAGTGGTGGCACGGTCGAAGTCACTGGGCTTGGCGGGGAGGCGATGAAGGTCGCTGGATTCGAGAGCCTTTTTCCGATCCAAGAACTGAGCGTTATGGGATTGGTTGAAGTTCTTCCCCACGCGAGGCGCATTCTACGCAGAATCAACGAAGTATCTGAAGATGTCACATCGAAACGACCGGACCTGATTGTAACAATAGATTCGCCATCGTTTTCCGCTCGTGTCGCCAAACGTGTCGCGCATCTCGATATTCCCAAAGTTCATTATGTGGCACCGACGGTCTGGGCTTGGCGGGCAGGGCGAGTACATAAATTCAAACGTTATTTTGATCATTTGATGGCAATTCTACCGTTTGAGCCCCCATATTTTGAAATAGCGGGCCTCCCCTGCGCGTTTGTCGGACATCCCGTTCTAGAATATGGCGCGGATAAAGGGGATGAAGACAGATTCCGGTGCCGGCATAATCTACCAG
>CAXAGK010000358.1:0-4572 GCA_963968305.1 uncultured Rickettsiales bacterium
ATTCTCGACGATCCAATTATCCGCGGCGTCCAATCCTTCGGCAACGACTTCCAACACAATCAAGGGTGATTGCGGCAATCGGAGCCAGCTGTTGCAAACAACCCGGGTAAGCAAATTGTGACGGCCCGCGACCCGGTAGACTTCATCCTTCACCGGGCACGCGTCGCCATCGACATAGACGATCAACAAGTCGTCGCGCTGGACTTCGCTCACGCCGCCTCGCGGATATCGGTCCAGGTCTCGCGCATCCACTGGACGCAGGCCACGCTTTGCTCAAACAGGGAATATTTGCAGCCCTGTCCGTAATCCGGTCCTGGAATAAATTCGGTCGAAATTTGCCCGAGTTGCCCCTTGGGGTCGGCTGCGTGGTGGCGCATTAAGCTGCGGATGGTTTCCTTCCAAGGCTCCAACGCTTCTTCCTGCCATTCCGAGTGATACTGACCCGGCTCCGGTTGTTTGAAGGGATACTGGATGCCTCGTCCGGGTTTGCCCGCTTCAGTCACCGTATCGAGGTTCTTCGGATTGTTCGGGATGGCGGCCCGGGCGTGACAATGTTTGATCCAACCGGCATCGATCCATTGATCGCTGACATTCCCGTCCTTGAACGGATCAAGGATCAGTTTGCCGGATTCAACGTCGCCCCGAATATCGCCGATCTCTTGCTCCGCCGGATTGTCGATCTTGAAAATCACATGGCTATGGTCGAGCGTCATGTTGAACGGAACACCCCGCGCCTCGACCGCCTGCCCGACCTCGGCGACACGGCGAAAATCTTCCGACCACATATTCACGTGGACTTCAAAGCACGGCGTCACGCCATGTTTGTCGCCGATCTCCGCAAAATTTAGATAGGTCGCGATGACTTCGTCATTGGTCACCGGGTGGCCGTCCGCATGGTTCGTTAGAATCTGCGTATTATGAACGAGAGAGCCGAGCCGCTGTGCTGTTTGGATGTTTTGCGCAAACAACGCCTCGTCCCGCCCGAGCGTGTAGAACCAACCGCCGGCTCGGACCGGCAATCCGTATTTCTCGCTCGCGGCCTCGAATTCCTCAATCTCATGAGGGTCCGGCGTTTTATCAATATAGTCGTGGACCCCGGCCTCCTTCACCATGCGAAACCGGGTGACGATATCCGGCATTCCATCGGCTTCCGCATGCCGGATTCCGTTGGTCTGCACGCCGAATAAAAGCTCCGTCGCCATCGCCCTTATCCCCCTCTATGGCTCCACGATTGTCGGCCCGTCATCGACGACAAACCACAACGTATCCTCGTCGTTGTCCATGTCATAGCGCAGCATCACGCATTCACCCGGCTCATCCAAAACCGTGAAAGGATGATGCCAGATGTCGGCGTGATAATTGATGCCTTGGTTTCCCTCCGCCACAAACGCTTTCAGATTTCCGACATCCGGGTTGCCGTCACTGTCCTCCGGACAGACCAAGACAAGATAGCGTTTGATTTCTGTCGGGATGAAGGTTTGCGCCGAATGGGGATGCATCTCCATCGCCTTCACCGTCAATGGTAGCGGCGTCGGTATCTGCTGAGAGATCGAGACATTGAGCCTCGCCGCCGCTCGCTTGTTCTCGACATCGGCGGCGTAGCGGGTCGAATGCGCACGCCCGAGTGGGCCCATCGCGATGACCTGCCCAAAAGGCGCAAATGCCTCTTCCGTCAGCGGTTGCGTGGAAATTTCCATGATCGGTTTCCTATTCGCCCAAGTAGTCTTTCATCCAGCGGTCGTAATCGTCGCCGCGCGTTACTTTTCGCATCAAATCGGCATCGGCGAAATACTCGACATCACTGTGCGCCACACCGTCCCGCAATGCTTTCAAGGTGTCGTAGACCCCTTGCACCGCCGCCATGATCGGCTTGTGGCCCTGCAACGCGATCCGCGCGCCGAGGCTCGCGTAATATGGAAGATCGGGAGACGGGCCACCGCCGATGACGATCGGGATATTGATCTCACCGCAAATCTTCTCGAGATCTTCATTCGTCTTCACGCCAACCAGGAAAATCATATCGACGCCTGCTTGCTCGTAAGCCTTGGCGCGCACGATGCAATCTTCGACACCAGTGACCGCCGCGGCACTGGTGCGACCGGCAATGACAAACTTCTTGTCCTGGCGCGCTTCGATGGCGGCTTTCATTTTGCCCACACCTTCTTCGACGGACAGAAGACGCGTATTGCCGAGCTCGCCGAACGGTTGCGGCAGGTCCGTATCCTCGATGGAAGCGGCACAAACACCCGCTGTCTCCAACTCCTGGACCGTGCGCATGACGTTCAATGCGTTGCCGTAACCGTGATCCGCATCAACCAGAATAGCGAGGTTCCCGGCCCGGCAAATCCGATAGGCTTGGCCCGCAAATTCAGGAAGCGTGAGCACAATATGGTCGGGTGCACCGAGTACCGCCAATGACGCCGTCGAGCCCGCGAACATGCCAATCTCAAAGCCTAAGTCTTCCGCGATCCGTGCCGACATCGCGTCGAAGACGGAGCCTGGATGTACGCATTTATCGCCTTCGATCTGCGCCCGAAATCGGGTGCGGCGTTCGGTCCAATCCATTGTCGTTTCCTTCCAAAATTGTTTGGCAGAGACAATAGAGTGCTATCGGCAGCGCGCAATGTTCCAAACAGCGTTAACTCGACAGATCGATCATATCATCCGCGTAATCCCGCAACATTGTGGAAAAGTGTTGCCTTTGCTTCGCATCGAGTGAGCCCATCATCTCCACCATCCAATCCGTGAACCGAGCCCACCACGCATCCGCTAACCGCTTATATTCGGGCCCAACGACTTCGTCGGAGTGGAGCAGAATTCGAGGCAGGAATTTCGCGATTCGATCTTGGTCAGGCCGCCCGGCGAGAAATGCGAGAAAGGCTTGGCGGCGATCCTCGTGCACCCGTTGCCATGGCTTTGATGACCCGGCAGCATCAGCAAAATAACGCCGCACCATTGCTACTTGCGCCTCGGACAAATCGCCGAAAAATCGCTCGAAGCGGCGCACCGAGCTCTCGGTTCTCTCCGCCAGCCATTGCAACTTTGGGACTTCAAGCTCCTCGCGCCGCTCGGCGGAGCGTTCCACCATGCGGGCGCGAAGATGATTCAGCTTTCGTGGTTTGGTGTGCCCCACCAAAACACCGGCGACATGAGGTACCGTACCCTCAACCGTCTGTCTAAGGAAGTTCCGCATCTCTTGGATTACTGACCTAACCTGGAGCTCATCAAGCGGGCCTCTATCAACTGCCTCCGCACCTTTAAGGAAGAACTCAGCATAGAGGGGTAACATTTTTGCCCGATGCCATGAGATAAGTTCACCGACGCTTCGCTCCAATGCCGCTTCTTCTTCCTCGTTCAGATCGAGATAGAACTCCGTCTCACTTTGGATCGCCTCCCCACCAAATGAATAAAGCAGCTTAAAGCGGCTACATCCGCTTACCGCGATCATGAGTAAAATTAGAACCGAAAGATATTTCACGTTGCCGCGCCCAATATTCCGCTTTGAAGGGTCATACTAATATACAAAGGAAACTTCATGGCGGATCAGCAAGCCGTGATAGACCGGTTCTCTTGGGCCAACCGCGTCGGCATATCCTTGATTAATTGGTCCGCCTCCGCTGGGCGAATTGCTCTGGCACCCCGAACACCAGCCAGCAACCACTCCATATCTCCCGGCTGATTGCGATTGCCCCGGATACGTCGCGGCGAGGTATCCTCAATGACCGCACCTCGACGCTCGGCAATCGCGAATTGAAAGGAATACTCTGGATAAAGACCCATGCGCAGATCGGACACCAGAATGGCGGCATCCCGAAGGGTTACTTGATAGAAACCATCGGTGAACCGGGCCAAGATCCCTGCGATCCCCTCTCCCGCAACAGCTCTTACCGCCCAACAGGAAACCGACAACTCCCACCGGGTATGACGATATGCCGTGACGGTTTCATCGCTCCCAAGAATCGGCACATAGACGTGGTAATAAATATCGCGGTCGACGGCAATCATGCGCCAAAACATGGAATTCCGCGGCGTTGGCCCGGCGACAATCGACTGAGGTTCGATCCCTCGACCTGCCAAGTATGCCGCACCCCGCGCCTCGACAACTTTCTGCCCGACGACCGTCCATCCAAGATAGAGACTGGATATCATCAGGGATAATGTGACCGCTTTACCGAACCTCACGCTCCAATTCCGCCTGAAGAACGCCCAAATGGTCACAATCAGGAGCGGCAGCGTATAGAGCGGATCAATAATGAAAATCGACCCGAGGCCCAATGGCTCCGGCCAAACAGGCCAAAACAGCCGCGTCCCATATATCGTCATGGCGTCCAATAGGGCGTGTGTCGCCAGGCAAAGAAAGACCGCAATATAAACTCGCGCGCGATATTCCTTCAGCTTTTGAAAACACCGGACCAACGTCTCTCCGATGACTGGGGCCACGATCAAATGCACAATCAGCGAATGACTAGGCCCTCGGTGCCCAACGAAACTGTCGATGGGATCATCGGCAGGCAAGAAGACGTCAAGGTCCGGCAGCGTCCCGAGCAGTCCACCCGTGATCGCCGCTCGGCG
>CAXAGK010000359.1:0-4549 GCA_963968305.1 uncultured Rickettsiales bacterium
TTGCTGGAGTTGGGGCTCGCCAATTATTGGCGCTTCGATCTGGAAATCCCTAAACCGCTGCTGCGCGAGTCCGGACGGAAACTCGCCGCGCGCCTTCCGGCCAACGCGCGGATTGCCGCCATCGTTCCGGGTGATCTCGGGAATTTCACCTCGATCCTCGGCCACTACGCGACGATCGACCGCTCCGACATCCACGCCGGCGCCATCAGCAAGTCGCCGCAAATCGAGAGTTTCGTGAAATCCGCCGGCGATCATCCGACCTATATTTGGGCGTATTGTCCGACGGGATGGATCGAAGATGCTCTCCAGGTTGATGTCGCTCCCGGCAATGCCGCCCTCTTCGTGAAGGTGGGCGGCACCTGGAAAGTCGACACCTTATGGCCACACCGCGCGCCGAACCGCTTCATCAAGGTGTATAAGCTGTTCGACCTCTCGAAATGCGCGAGCGGTAACTAGACGAAGTTCTTCGGCACTTCCCGGAAAGGCCGGTCCGTATCCGTACGCGGTTCCTTCGGCATTTTCAGGACGCGTTCGGAGATGATGTTTTTTTGAATTTCATCGGTACCGCCGGCAATCGAAATCGCCGGGGTCGATATCAGAATTTCCGCGATCAAGCCGTCCATCGGACTTTCGTCTCCGGTCAACATCGAATTCGTCCCAGTCATAGCCGTGTGAACCTTGTTGGCCGCCCGCGCGATGTAGCTCGCCGCGAGCTTTCCAAGAGAGCCCTCCGGTCCTTGCACCCGTCCCTGTGCTTGAGCTTCACGGGCACGCCGGGCGGTCCATTCGGCAGACTTAGCCATTGTCATTAGCTTGGCGATTTCCTGACGCATGACCGGATCGGTATTTGCCCCGGTTTCCTTCGCGCGATCCAATATCAAATCGATGCGCCCCGCCCGTTGCGGATACCACTTATAGGGCTCGAGAGCGATGGCGATTTCCTTCGCTTCTTCTTGGTAGATGCGCTCCGGCCTGTCGGTAGCCTCCGCATGCCGGCGCAATCCGTCTGCCCCCCGGCGTTCATGCATCAAGGTGGTCGTCGCGACCTTCCAGCCGTCGCCCAGATTCTCAAGCATGAATTCCGGTGCTATTTCGGCATCGGTGAAGAAGACCTGATTGAATGATGCGTGCCCGTTCATCTGCCGGAGCGGTACCACTTCGATACCCGGTTGATGGATATCGATGATGTAGTAGGTCAGCCCCTTGTGCTTCGGCACATCCACATCGGTACGCGCCAACAGCAAGCCGTAATCGGCATGATGGGCACTCGTGGTCCATACTTTTTGGCCGTTGACGACCCATTTGTTGCCCTTGAGTTCGGCGCGGGTTGTGGCTCCCGCTAGGTCCGAGCCGCTACCGGGTTCGCTGAACAACTGACACCACGTGTCTTCGCCGGTCAGAATACGGCGCAGGAACTTCTCCTTATGCATATTCGTGCCATGCGTCAGGATCGTCGCCGCCGCCAGCGTGCGAATTCCCATCTTCGCGACACCGACCGCGCCGATGCGGTCGAATTCCTCGTCAACCACTGGCACCATGCCGACGGGCAGATCGCGCCCATGCCATTCTTTCGGCCAATGGGGCGCTCCCCAACCGGAATCGGCCAGCTTATTGCGCCATTCGACAAGGCCCTGATCGGGGTTCCAGTTTTCTTCCAACCATGCGCGGACTTCCGCGCGGACGGACTCTGCTGTGATTTCACTCATCGTTCCGTCCTCCTCAAACGTTCCATTGCTGCATCATACGCTCGCGGTGATAAGCCGAGCCGCCGAGAAAGACCTCGGAACTCTTCGCGCGCTTGAACCACAGATGCGTGTCGTTATCCCAAGTGAAGCCAATGCCACCATGGATTTGCACCGTATGAACGGCGGTTTGCATATAGACGTCAGCAGCAGCGGCTTTCGCCAGCGATGCCAAGGCCGAGACTTCCTCGTCGTCCTCATCCGCGGCGGCGGCGGCGTAGTAGGCAGCGGACTTAGCCAATTCGACCTCCAGCAACATATCCGCCGCTTTATGTTTCAATGTCTGGAAGGAACCGATGGGCCAGCCAAACGGGACCCGCATATTGGCATAGTCAGCCGCGGATTTGCGCGAACGCTCAGCCCCGCAGACCATCTCATTCGCAAGACAAATCGCCGCAACGTCGAGCGTCTCCGCCAGAGGTCCGGCAGCGCCCCCCTCTTCGCCGAGCAATTCCGCTTCAACACCGCTGAACGTCAGCCGCGCCAACTTACGGGTCGGGTCCATGGAGTTGAGTTGCACCCGCTCAAGGCCCGCGGCGTCTCCCGCCACGGTGAAGAAAGACACACCGTCGTCACCGCTGGAGCCTGCTTTGCGTGCCACCACGACAATGACCCCGGCAGTGCATCCGTCTAGGACGAAACTCTTCGTTCCCTCAAGCGTATATTTATCGCCGTTCGCCGTGGCGGTCATCGCGACGCCGGACGTGTCCCAAGCGCCGCTTTCCTCAGCCAAGGCAAGGGTCGCGACAGTCTCGCCCGAGGCGATATCCGGCAACATCAATTGCTTTTGATCTTCGCTACCCGCTTTCAAGATGGCTGTCGCCGCGAGCACGGTGGATGCGAAATACGGTGCACACAATAAGGCGCGCCCCATTTCCTCGACGGCGATGGCAAGCTCGCCAACACCGAAACCTTGGCCGCCATAGCTCTCCGGAATATGAATCGCCGTCAGGCCCAACTCTTGGCTCAATTGCCGCCAGACTTCCGGATCGCACCCTTCGTCGGTCTCCATGAGACGACGAACTTCGGTTGTCGGTGATTTATCTTCCAAGAAACGACGGAGAACGGATCGAAATTCCTGCTGCTCATCCGTAAAATTAAACTTCATATCTTTTACTCCAGGTCTTCCGGGTCGGCGGCGCATCGCGCGCCGACAGTGTTACTAGCACTACGTAGCTCATAACGCCGCAAATCTTTTACAGGTGAAGCTTAGATTTGGATCACGCCGCCGCAAGTTGGCTCGGCGGAGAATTTTTGCTATTTGGCGGAGGCGGTCGGTTTGCCGTAGTCACCGTCCGTTACTTTTTCGAACCAAGCGGTTCCTTCCCGCTGGTCATTCACCTCGGACATCGCGAGGTGGACGAAAATCCGGTCGGGTGCCGCACCATGCTAATGACGAGTATCCGGTGGAATCATTGCCGTGTCGCCTGGATGCAACTCCTGAACTTGCTCACCCTCCAACTGGACACGCCCAATGCCAGAGACGCAGTAGAGTGTCTGGCCGACGGGGTGCGCATGCCAAGCGGTGCGCGCGCCCGGACTGAACGACACATTGGTCGCCCGCATGCGGGACGGGTCTTCACCCACCAGCACTTCATCCTGCCAAACCTGTCCGGTGAACTTGTCCTCCGGCGCCATTTTCGTCGGACGAGCACTCGCGCGTTTGATGTTCATTTTCGTTCCTCAAGTCTTTAAGAATCTTGCAACAAAGTTGCCTCAGTATGATGTAATTGCAAGCACCTCCGGTTCTGAAAGCCGTCACGCATGTAGAATTTACTCTCGGCGGCCTTACTCAATAGGGTAATATAGTTAATTGAACGGCGTACAAAGTTCGAAAAGAGGGAAATAATTGTGGCTGAGCGGGATAACAAAGCGAACATAAACTTCGTCTTTGCCAACGAGGATAGCCAGTTTCGCATCGGCTTGCGCAGCGCTCTCGCTAATGAGGGTTACACCAGCATTCGTGACTGCTCAAGCATCACCAGGTTAGAAGATGCGTTTCGGTCCTCGACCCCCGATCTATTGTTGATTGACGCTCAAATGGAGGACAACCGGGCTTTCGATATAATCACTGCTATTCGCCATTGTGAACTCCGGGCCAATCTATTCGTCACGATCATGTTAACGCTGCAAATGCCCGACGGTGACCTTGTCAAAAAAGTTATTAAAAGTGGCGTCGACGACCTGATGTTGAAGCCTATTTCAACCAGCGATTTGATGAAACGGGTCAAAGCGCTCGCGGCCGAACGCCAGCCGTTTGTGGGGACAACCGAGTACATCGGGCCACAAAGGCGCGCAGACCGCGAACAAGACGACACAGAAGAAGGACTGAAACTCGATCTCGTCGAAGTTCCCAATACGTTGGGCGCCAAAGCGCGCGGTGAAGAAGTCGACGAATTCGAACTGCAAAAGCTGATCTCGGAAGCAAAAACCGAGATCAACCAACAAAGGTTACAACGAAACGGCTCCGAAATTGCCGCTCCGGTCGCCGATATCGTGCCCGCCTACACGGAAGATCGGGTAGATGATGCGATTAAGGCGAAGGTCGCCAGCCTCTCGCAATTTGCCGTAGATGTGAGCGAGCGTCTTTCCAATACAGGATTCATGCATGTCGCAGACCTCTGCGGCGTTCTGAGCAGCATTTCCTCTTCGCTGCAAAAGTGGCGATACCAATGAGAAAAGCATCGCTTTATTGACACCACTCTCCAATGCTATCGCCGTCAGCTTCAACCCTAATCCTGATTCAGCGGAGTTCGCGGACCAAGTTGTCACACTGGTCCGGCAATATGTCGAAAAGAATGGCGCCG
>CAXAGK010000360.1:0-4535 GCA_963968305.1 uncultured Rickettsiales bacterium
CCACCGTTCTCGGAACGGTCGCCGTTGCCCGCTGCCAACGAGACGACTTCGACGATCTTTGGCCGCTCGACATTCCGCAGTTGGCGTAATTCCGCTACCAACTGCATGTGGCCCTCAGGGGTCATGTAATTCTTTGAGCCGAGCGGCAGGGTGTCCGGCGCTTCGGGAAGGTCGTCATCCTCGTCGTTTTCGGATTCCTTCGTGAATGCTTTGCTCATCGCACCTATGCCGGTGGCACCGTCAATCCCAACAGTTTATCTGCTAAGTCCAAACCATCCAAATGCGCGCAAGTCGATATCAAATCCTCATACTGTTCCGCTGGAATTGGGACGCCAGGCGTAATTTCGCGCATTCGATCGACGAGGCCGTCGAAGTCGAAGATGAACTCCCGGCCCGTTGCCGCTTTTGTGACGCTCCGACCATCTTTCAGGTGAATTGTAACCTGAGGCCCGAATAGGGTGTGACGATGCGATGGTACGATGGTGACACGGTGCATCAGGTCCAACACTTCCGCTGGGTCTTCCTCGCCGAACTTACGTTCGACGCATTTCAATAAGGGGAAAGAACGTCGCACCACGCCCCAGGCCGCATAGTATTGCGGGCTATCCGGGCGCGGTTCGCGGCTGCGCGACGGGAAGGCGGGACTTGGATATTCCGTCTCCATCCAATTGACGACGGACTCAATGCGTTCGACATCCTCGTAGACAATATTGTGCTCCTCGCAGAGGGCCGCCGTCACATCGACATGAGCAATATTGAATCCGGGTGTTGAATAAATGCGATAGAGCGTCTCAAGGAACATCCAATCTCGGCCGAGGTCGGCCGTGATCTTATCGAGGCTCGTCTTATTATCAGCGGTGAAGCTATAGTGCAGAATGCCGAGATTGTTGCCGGTATAGGAGTGATAGAAACCAGCTTCCCCTTCCAAGATGGTCTCGCCACCGGGTGCGCCATGTTTCGACATGGCGATGGCAAGAAGCGCATTCCGAACAGCGCCTCCCTCGCGTAAGGCCCGACCGCCGCTTCTAATCCCTTCAAGATTGCCACTCGCCAGATTGACGCATTGGGCGATCGCACCGTGAATGATGTTGGCGTCTAGTTTCATGATCTTGGCCGCCGCGACCGCCGCACCGAAAATTCCGAAGACCGGACCGGAGTGAAAACCGCGCGACATAACGGTTGGTATGAAGTCGGACGCCATGCGTTCCATGATTTCGTAACCGGCGGCGACTCCGGTGAGGAATTCCTTGCCCGATGCACCGGTAGTCTCGGCCGCAACGAGGGCGGCAGGCAAAATCGCGCAACCGGGATGTGTGAGCATACGGAAGGTATCCCATTTGCCACCCGCGAAGATTGTCTCCGCGTTAACAAGGGCCGCTCCTGCCTTGGTCAATCGGGCACCGGTCACAAGGCATGTCGCCGCGCCGCCGCCGCCGGCTTCCTCTTCCTGCATCATTGCCAATGCTTGTTGAGCTTCCGGCATTTTGTGGCCGATCAAAGCGGAGGAGAGCGCTTGCAGTGTCACGCCTTTGGCGCGGTCCACCACTTCTGGCGGTAGGTCTTCAAATGTTAGTTCTTCGACCCAGGCCGATATCGTCCGGCTCATCGATGCCATACTTCTCTCCAATCCCGTGAATCGGAGCACGCCAAGACGGCGGCCCGCCATAAAGCAATATTGTTTGATTGTGGTGTTGGGAAATCCTGGGCCTTGATTTGGTTCCAGGATGGCGAGTCGCGGGCGGCCAAAATTGAATTTGTAAAGATTACGCGGTGCAACACTATATATTGTGTTTCTGTGGTCGCAAACCCGCTATATATTCATGGATATACACCCAGCCACGATATGACATTATAACGATATGCCCCACGCCGAATTCGTCCATTTACGCACACATTCAGCTTACTCCTTGTCCGAAGGCGCATTGCGCGTGAAGGATTTAATCGCGCTCTGTCAGCGCCACCGGATGCCGGCTGTTGGTGTCACTGATACCAATAACCTGTTTGGCGCGCTTGAGTTATCGCTTGGCGCCCGCAGCGCGGGGGTACAGCCGATCATCGGTGTTCAACTTGGCTTGCGGCGAACAGATGCAGGCAATGGCGGCCGTCATATGCACACCGGGTTTTTACCACCGGATGAATTGGTGCTATTGGCGCAGTCCGAGAAGGGATATGAGAATATCCTTTCGTTGGTTAGTCAGGCTTTTCTCGGCTCCGATACGGGTGAGCCTGCGCAAGTCGATATCGAAGACCTTCCGGGACGGAGCGAAGGGATAATAGCGCTGACGGGCGGTCCAAACGGTCCTGTTGGACGCCTCATAGCGAATGGACAGGGGCCAGCCGCCGAAGAAGCGTTGATGCGCTTGGCTTCGATTTACGAGAACCGGCTCTACGTCGAATTAATGCGACATAATTTGGAAGTAGAAAACCGGATTGAAGGCGATCTCATCGATCTCGCATATCGTCATAACATACCATTGGTGGCGACCAATCAGGCATTCTTTGCCGACGAAAGCATGTACGAGGCGCATGATGCGCTTTTGTGTATCTCGCAGGGCGTGCCGATATCCAAACAAGATCGGCGCCGCGCTACGCCGGACCATCGTTTTAAGTCGGCGGAAGAAATGCGGGTTTTGTTCGCGGACCTGCCCGAAGCGATCAGCAATACCTTAGTGATCGCGCAACGTTGCGCCTTCATGCCGGATACAAGAGCGCCAATTCTACCGGCGTACCCGCAATTAGATGGCAGAACGGAAGAGCAGGCGCTCCGCGATCTGGCGGAAGCAGGACTCGAGGCCCGATTATTAGATCAAGTCTACGGGGACGAGAGCGATCAAGCGAAAAGAGAAGAGCTGGCCGTGCCGTATCGCGAGCGTTTTGAATTCGAGCTCGGTGTTATCAATCAGATGGGATACCCCGGGTATTTCCTGATTGTCGCCGATTTCATTCAATGGGCGCGCCGTCAAGATATTCCCGTAGGGCCCGGGCGTGGATCCGGCGCGGGGTCTGTGATCGCTTGGGCGCTGACAATCACGGATTTGGATCCGCTTCGATGGGGGTTACTGTTTGAGCGGTTCCTCAATCCTGAACGGGTCTCAATGCCTGATTTCGATATCGATTTCTGCCGGGACGGGCGCGACAAGGTCATCCGCTACGTGCAGAACGAATACGGGCATGATCGCGTCGCGCAAATTATAACTTTCGGTAAATTGGAAGCGCGAGCGGTGCTACGGGACGTTGGGCGCGTTTTGGAAATGCCGTATTCGCAAGTCGATCGCATTTCCAAACTGGTGCCCAACAACCCAGCAAACCCAGTGAAGTTGCAGGAAGCGATTGATGGAGAGCCGGCACTCCGCGAAATGCAGCGAAAGGATGAGAGCGTTGAGCGTCTGATTAACATGGCGTTGAAGCTGGAAGGTCTGTTCCGACACGCCTCGACGCATGCGGCGGGTGTGGTGATCGGCGATCGGCCTCTGGATCAGTTGGTCCCCCTCTATCGCGATCCGCGCTCCGATATGCCCGTGACGCAATTCAATATGAAATACGTTGAGATGGCGGGTCTGGTGAAGTTCGACTTCCTCGGTCTCAAGACACTGACTGTTCTCGACAAAGCCGTCGATCTGCTGAAGGATCGCGATGTCGAGATCGACTTGGCGCATATCGCGCTCGACGACAAGAAAACCTTCGACATGTTATGTAAGGGTGACGCGGCGGGTGTGTTCCAGTTGGAAAGTTCCGGTATGCGGGACGTTCTAAGAAAGCTGAGACCTGACCGTTTTGAAGATATTATCGCAGTAGTGGCCCTCTATCGACCGGGGCCGATGGATAATATTCCAAGCTATATCCGCCGCAAACACGGCGAAGAAGATATCGGCTACCTCCACCCATTGTTGGAAAGCGTGCTCAACGAGACTTACGGCATTGCGATCTACCAGGAACAGGTGATGGAGATTGCGCGCGTGTTGTCGGGCTATTCGCTCGGCGGTGCTGATTTGTTACGTCGCGCGATGGGTAAGAAAATTCGGGCCGAAATGGAGGCTCAACGGAAGAATTTCATCGATGGGGCCGTTGAGAATGGCGTTCATAAGGGGACGGCCGCGGATATCTTCGTTCAGGTCGAGAAATTCGCCGGTTACGGCTTCAACAAATCCCATGCGGCGGCATATGCGCTTGTGGCGTATCAAACGGCCTATCTGAAAGCGAATTATCCAGTTGAATTTCTCGCAGCATCGATGACGTTGGATGCTGGCAACACAGACAAACTCGGTCTCTTCAGGGTCGAATTGGAACGCCAAAAAATTCAACTTTTACCACCCGACATACAAAAATCAGATATCTATTTCTCAGTTGAGACATTGGACGAAGGAGAAACCGCCGTTCGATATGCGCTGTCAGCTGTCAAAAATGTTGGTGCCGCAGCGATGGAAGTATTGATCAACGAGCGCAAAGAGAATGGCGACTTTAAGGACCTCTACGAATTCGCCGAACGGCTTGATGCGCAGGTCATGAACAAACGCCAAATCGAGAATTTGGCTCGT